>NZ_JBDXXH010000003.1:565151-605473 GCF_040373385.1 Nitratidesulfovibrio sp.
CGGGACGGTCCACGGGACGGTCCACGGGACGGTCCACGGGACGGTCCACGGGACGATCAAGGGCATAGGCGCGCCAGGCGTCGCGCACCGGGCGTCCATCCTCGAAGACCACCATGCCCGCGCGAGTGGACCGGCCCCCGGTGTGCGAAATGTCCACGGCCTCCACCCGGCGCACGGGAGCGGGCAGGTGCAGGGCGCGGGCCAGCAGGTCCGGCAGGGGGGCTTCCGTTTCGCGGCGGGCATGTTCGCGGGCATTGGCTGCGGCCATGTCCACCAGCCGGTTCTCTTCGGGCGAGCGGGGCGCCACGATGCGCACCGGGCCGCCGCGCAGGTCGGCCAGGGTTTCCTCTATGGCGCGCAGGCTCATGTCCGTGGCCGCCAAGGAGGGGAGGGGCGCGGGCGGGGACGCGGCAGCTTCCGACACCGCAGCGGAAGTTACGGCGCCCGGGGCGTGCGGTCCTTTTGCCCCGTGCGACTCGGCTGCATCAGCCAACGTGGCTGCGTCGGTCGATACGGACAATCCGGTCCCCGTTCGGGGTCCGCCCGGCGCAGCTTGTGGCACGGGAGTTCCGGCCTCGACGCCTCGTTCCGGCCTTTCCGGTTCGTCCGTTTCCTCTGGCCCGTCCGCACCATCCGGCCCGTCCACTCCATCCGTCACGGGCAGCCACGGCACCACGATGCGCGAGGGAATGGCCGAATGCGGGCCGTAGAACTGGCCCAGAAAGCTCAGCAGCAGTTCTGGGGCTTCCTCGAAGCCAAGGCCCGGCCACAGGAAGGCCCGACCGTCCAGCACCGCGCCCTGGCGCACGAACAGCACACCAAGGCCCAGCCCGCCGCCGGTATCCACTATGCCCACCACGTCCAGGTCGCCCCCGCCCGGCAGCACGGCGGCCTGGCGCTCCACGGTGCGTTCCACGGCGCGGATCTGGTCGCGCAGTACGGCGGCCCGTTCGAATTCCAGCGCCTCGGAGGCGGTTTCCATCTCCCTGCGCAACTGCCCCACCAGTTCGCCAGAGCGGCCCGAGAGCAGCATTTCCACCCGCTGCACCAGCGCGGCGTACTCGTCCTGCGGCACGTCGAACACGCACGGGGCAAGGCACTGCCCTATAAAATGATACAGGCAGGGGCGCACCCGGTTTTCCAGTGCCCTGTCCGTGCAGCGGCGCAGGGGAAAGGCGCGGTGGATGGCCTTCCACGTGGCGCGGGCCGCCCCGGCGGAGGTGAACGGGCCGTAGTACTGGGCGCCGTCGCGCCGCACGGCGCGTACGATGTCCAGGCGCGGGTAGGGATGCTTTTTTTGCAGGCGAAAGAGCACGTACTGCTTGTCGTCGCGCAGCACGATGTTGTAGCGGGGCCGGTGCTTCTTGATAAGGCTGGCCTCCAGCAGCAGCGCCTCCTTTTCGGTGGTGGTGCTGAGGGTATCCAGCCGTTCGGCCTGGCGCAGCATGGCCAGGGTCTTGGGGGTCTGGGGCGGCGGGGCGCCCTCGGCGGCCTCGCGAAAGTAGGACGCGATGCGTTTGCGCAGGTGCTTGGCCTTGCCCACGTACAGGATGCGCCCGGCGGCGTCCTTGTACAGGTAGACGCCGGGAGTATCGGGAATGCTCGACATGACGGGCTTTTGCATGCGGAAATGGGGCGGCCCGCCGGGGCGGTGCCATGTGTCAAAAACGTGACTTTCGGGTGACGGGCCGTGCGCAGGGGATGGCCAGGGCAAGGGGCGGGGCAAGGGACGCCGCGTTCCTGTCTCACCCATCTCCTCCATCGGGGCCGCGCGCGTCAAGGGTGGACGGGGTGCTAGGGGGGCATGGCCGGGCATTGTGTCGTTTTTTGTCGGAACCGGGCAAAAATCCTCTACCGTAAAAAAAATTTTACACCGGCTCTTGCCAAGGTTTTCCGGGTGGAGTAATTTGCACTCCGAACCTTGTGTTCCCGCGTCAGGAACATCGCACTTGAACCGCAAAGGAAGGAAGGGAAAACAATGAAGCGCATCGTAACTCTGATGCTCGCCGCCATGCTGGTGCTCGGCTCCGTCGCCGGCGCCTCGGCCGCCGACATCAAGGTGAAGGGCCAGTGGGATTTCGCGTTCCAGTGGCTGGACAACACCGACTTCCAGGATGGTGAGCAGGACGGCAACAGCGAAGACGACTTCGGTGCCGTGCAGCGTCTGCGTACCCAGATCGACATCATCGCCAGCGAAAACCTGCGCGGCGTGGTGTTCTTCGAAATGGGCGACACCATCTGGGGTCGCGCCGGTTCCACCGACCAGGGCGGTGCCCTTGGCGCCGACGGCCGCACTGTTGAAGTGAAGCGTTCGTACATCGACTGGACCGTGCCCAACACCGACCTGATGGTCCGCATGGGCATCCAGGGCCTGGCCCTGCCCGGCGCCGTGGCCGGTTCCCCGATCCTCGACGACGACGTGGCCGCCCTTACCCTGTCTTACAAGTTCAGCGACATGGTCAGCCTGACCGGCTTCTGGGCTCGTCCGTACGACACCAGCAGCGGCAACAGCGGCAACGTGCAGAACGACGAAATCGACCTGTTCGGCGCCATCCTGCCCGTGTCCCTCGACGGCGTGAAGATCACCCCCTGGGCGATGTTCGGCTCCATCGGCGAAGACGTGGATCTGACCACCGGCAACAGCGCTTCGCGCACTCAGGCCGCCTACGGTCTGACCTCCATCGGTTACGGCCTTGCCGAAGAAACCACCGCCTGGTGGGGTGGCGCTTCCTTTGAAGTGTCCATGTTCTCGCCCCTGTCCGTCAAGCTGGACGCCATGTACGGCGCCGTTGACGGCGACGACGAAGAAGCCGACCGCTCCGGCTGGTTGGTCATCGGCTCCGTGGACTACAAGATGGACATGATGACCCCCGGCATCTTCGCTTGGTACGCCTCTGGTGACGACGACGACGACACCAACGGCTCCGAGCGCATGCCCTACATCTCGCCCGACTTCGGTCCCACTTCGTTCGGCTTCGACAAGGTCGGCGCCCCCATCGCCACCGACTCGCTGGTGTCCGTCAGCGGCACCGGCATGTGGGGCGTTGGCGTGCAGCTGGCCAACATCTCCTTCGTGGAGAACCTGAAGCACACCGTTCGCGTTGTGTACATGGAAGGCACCAACGACGAAGACATGGCCAGCGTCGCCAGCATTCGTCCCGATGCCGTCAACGGCCTGTACCTGACCGACAAGGACAGCGCCATCGAAGTGAACTTCGATCACTTCTACAAGATCTACGAGAACCTGGACCTCATCGTCGAAATGGGCTACATCAAGCTCGACGCCGACGAAGACACCTGGGGTTCCGACGACTTCAGCGACGCCTGGAAGCTCGGCTTCAACCTGAAGTACAGCTTCTAAGGCGCAGTGTTCCTGACGCATCCCGAGGGGGAGGCCGCAAGGCCTCCCCTTTTTGTATGTAGAAAACCCCGCGCCACGCGCGGGGTTTTTGCTGTCCATGTACGGAAGTCTTATCGTGGTATGGGGCATAACAGTTCCGGGGGGCATGCGCAGACGGAACGGGCTGTACCTGGTGGAGGGTGCGGTGTTAGCGGCGCCCATGTGACAATTGGGGTGGTGTAGGTGCGTGCTGAACCGCGCAATGCTGTTGTTGCCATTTTTGTCGTACAAAAAATGTGCTTGGCAGCGGGGAAAAAGAGCCTGTCGCACGATTGTTGCCAAAATTTTAAACTTCCGGTAGGTAGTGCGGGTGGTTTCAGGCAACCCCAACCGCAAAGAAGGAAGGAGATTCCATGAAACGTTTTGCTACCCTGATGCTGGCCTTCGCGCTGGTGCTGGGCGCCTTCTCCGCTGCCCAGGCCGCCGACATCAAGGCCAAGGGCGTGTGGGCGTTCGATTTTTCGTGGCTGGACAGCGGCGACTACACCTCTGCCGATGACGACGGCAACAGCGACGACGACTTCACCGCCAGCCAGCGCTTCCGCACCCAGATCGACATCATCGCCAGCGAATCCCTGAAGGGCGTCGTGTTCTTCGAAATCGGCAACACCATCTGGGGCCGCGCCGCCAGCTCCGGTACTGACCAGGGCGGCGCCCTGGGCGCCGATGGTCGCACCGTCGAAGTGCGCCGTTCGTACATCGACTGGATCGTGCCCAACACCGACCTGAAGGTCCGCATGGGTATCCAGGGTCTCTCCCTGCCCGGCGCCGTGGCGCCTTCCTCGCCCGTGCTTGATGACGACGTGGCCGGTCTTACCCTGTCCTACGCCATCAACGACACAGTCGGCGTGACCGCCCTGTGGGCTCGCCCCGCCGACACCAACAGCGGCAATAGCGGCAACAGCCAGCAGGACGAAGCCGACGTGTTCGCCCTGATCGTGCCCGTGACCCTGGACGGCTTCAAGATCACCCCCTACGGCGTGTACGCTTCCGTGGGCAAGGATGCCAGCTTCTCCGGTTCCACCAACGGCGGCTGGGAATTCGGCCAGGGCATGCTGAGCATGGCCGAAACCATCGGCGGCGGCATCGATTCCTCCTCCGATACCTACGGCGCCTGGTGGGGCGGCGTGGCGTTCGAAATGAGCGCCTTCGCTCCCTTCTCCCTGAAGCTCGACGCCATCTATGGCTCCAAGACCGCCGACGACGACGCCGAATCCGCCGAACGCGCTGGCTGGCTGGTTGCCGCCCTTGCCGAGTACCAGCTCGACATGGTGAAGCCCGGCATCCTGGCCTGGTACGGCTCTGGTGAAGACGACGACATCACCGACGGTTCCGAACGCATGCCTTCCATCTCCCCCACCGGTTGGGGCGTGACCAGCTTCGGCTTCCCCGGTTCCGTGTACCGTCAGGACACCTACTTCGGTCTTAATGGCGCTGGCACCTGGGCCGTGGGCCTGCAGCTGGCCGACATCACCTTCATGGAAAACCTGTCGCACGTGTTCCGCGTGGTCTACATGCAGGGCACCAACGACGCCGATTCCATCAAGGGCAACTCCGCCGCCATCACCGCGTTCGCTCCCGCCTCTGGCGAAGTGTTCCTGACCGACGAAGACAGCGCCATCGAAGTGAACTTCGACACCACCTACAAGATCTACGAGAACCTTTCCCTCGTGGTCGAAATGGGCTGGATCAAGCTCGACATGGACGAAGACACCTGGGGTTCGGACGACTACTCCGACGCCAAGAAGCTGGTCTTCAACTTCATCTACGAGTTCTAAGCCTTACCCTGCCTGAAACCGCACACCCCGCCGGGGGCCGCGAGGCCCCCGGTTTTTTTTCGGAACCTGAAAGAAGGGCAAACTCCGGGCAGCAGGCACGAAAAAACGGCCCGCACCTCTTTGGGTGCGGGCCGTGTGCGGTCCAAGGGAGGGGGGAGGGGGCTGGGGGCAGCCGGATCGCGGGACTTCCCGGTGCGCTTGCTAGGCGGGGTGCACGTTGTCGCGCGCCCAGTACATCAGCGAGAAGCGGCTCTTTACCGCCTCGATGATGCGGTTTTCCTCGGCGCGGTCCATGGGCAGGATGCGGATGTACACCCGGCGGGTGGGTCCGTTGCTGTCGTCCATGGAGGTGAGGATGGAGATGATGCGCGCGTTGTGTTCGCGTAGGGTGTCCACGATGGGCTTCAGCGTGCCGGGGGTGTTCTCCAGTTCGAAGGCGAACTGCACGCCGCCGTGGCGCACCCCGGTGATGGTGATGAGCACCTTGAACACGTCGCTGTCGGAAATGATGCCCACCAGCTTGCCCGCGTCGTCGATGACCGGCAGGCCGCCGATGCGCTTTTCGATCATGTTCAGGGCCACGGTTTCCACCGTGTCGTCGGCGCGCACCGTGAACGGGTCGCGCGTCATGATGTCTTTAACCTTGATTTCGGAAAGCAGATAGTACAGCTCGTGCATGTCGAGCGTGGTGGCCTTGGAGGGCGATGCTTCCTTGATGTCCCGGTCGGAGACGATGCCGATCAGGCGGCCTTCGGCGTCCACCACGGGCAGGCGGCGGATGCGGTTTTCCTTGAGGATCTTGGAGGCCTTCATCATTGACGTATCGGGCGTTACGGTGATGACATCCTGGGTCATCCATTCGCGAATGAGCATGGGGTGAATCCTCCTTCGTGGCGGATGGTACGCGTTGATGGACTAGGTATCCTGTTGGAACCATTCTATACCTGTTTTCGGTCGGAGCACAACCTCCCCCCAGGCGTCCGGCGGGAAGAACCGCGCGGAATCCTGCCGGGTTGCCATGCCCGATAGTGCTGGACCGACAGGGCAGGACCGACAGTGCAAGGCCGCCATGGCGGGGCTGTCCGGTCGGGGTGAGTGGTGGTAGAATGGGCAGCCGAGCGTCGTTTCATGACCGGCACGGACACGCCTTGTCCCGGTGCCGGCGGACAACACAGAGGAATCAGATGTTCGAACGCGAATTGCGCAACGTCAGCATGACCGTGTGGTGGAACCTTGCGCTGCTGACCATCGGGGGCGTGCTGTTCTCGCTGGGCATGAACGCCATTGCCGTGCCGCACGGGTTCATTTCCGGCGGCATATTCGGCACGGGCATCTACATCTACTATGCCACGGGTGTGCTGTCGCCCGCCATATGGTATCTGCTGCTCAACCTGCCCATCTTCGTGCTGGGCTGGCTGTTCGTCAGCCGCCGCTTCTTCCTGTACAGCCTGTACGGCACGGCGGTAACCACCATCGCCGCGCAGTTCATCACCTGGCAGGCACACATCGCCAATCCGCTGCTGGCGGCGGTGGCGGCCGGTACCGTGTGCGGGGCGGGCCTTGGCATCGTGTTGCGTTCGCTGGGCAGCGAGGGCGGCACGACCATCATCGCCATCATACTCCACCAGCGCTGGGGCATGCGCGTGGGGCAGGTGAGTTTTCTCTACAACTTCCTGCTGTTCATGGTGGGTCTGGCCACGCTGGACGTGGACATGGTGCTCTATTCCGTCATCCTGGTGTACACGTATTCGCAGGTGATGGATTACGTGCATTCGCTGTTCAACCAGCGCAAGATGGTGTTCATCATTTCCGAATGTTCGGAATGCATTGCGGCGGAGATATTGCAGCACCTGCATCGGGGTGCGACATTTCTGCAAGGCAAGGGAGCCTTCACCGGGCGGGACAAGCAGGTGCTGATGACCGTGGTGCAGAATTACCAGCTGAAGCGGCTGGAAGAAACGGTGTTTCGCCACGACCCCAACGCGTTCATGATCGTGGAGAACACCTTCAACGTGTTGGGGACGGGGTTTTCCTCGCGCAAGGTATATTAGTCGGCGCGGCACGGCATGTGCCGGGGCGGACCGGGCGTACGGAACCGCCCGGACGGTGCCGATTGAGGCTTCAGAACGTTGCGGCGGGCAGGGAATACCCTGTCCGCCGCGTGCTGTTCGTGCCGCGCCGGGGGTGTGGATGGGCGCGGCCTGCCCGCCGGAAGCCGCCTGCACGGCATCTGCTGGCGACGGGCGCGACGCCGGACACGGGCACGGAGCGGGCAGGGCTAGGGCAGGGCGGAAAGGGCCGTGCCAGCCCCGGTTTCTGTGCCAGCGCAAGACGCACCGACGGCGGGTGTCGGGCGCGGAGTAAGGGGGGCAACGGTGCCGCCGGGCGCGATGAAGGCTGCCCTGCGTCAATCCGTCTCGATGAGGTGCAGGCTTGCGCACAGGGCGGCCATGGCGTCGGTATCTGGGCCTTCGGCGCAGCGCAGGCATATCGCCAGCAGCTTGTTTTCGTCCCCCACGAGCCATGCCGCGCCTTCCTCGTGGGTGGTGGTGCGCGCCAAGCCGCGCAGCATCGGTAGGGCGCCCAGCAGGGAATGGCGCGCCACGCGTTGCCAGAAGGCGGCTTCGCGGGCACGGGGTGGTTGGCAGTGGGGCAGGCGTGAATGCACCTCGCGGGTGTCCAGCCCGGCCCGGCGGGCGGCCCAGTGGCGCAGGGGCAGCCCCTGCAGCACCACGTTGGCGGGTGAAAGCCGCTCTATGGACAGGGTGTCCGCCCCCCGGCGAAAGTGCAGGGCGCACAGCCCCGGCCTGAAGGTGAAGGTGCGCAGGGCGAAACCGGCGGGCACGGAAAGCTCCAGGTCGTGCAGTCGGAAAGGTGCTGCCTTGTGCCGAGGGTGCAGGCGCAGTGTGGACAGCACCGCCGCCGCTTCCAGCAGGGCTGCCTCGTCGGGTTGCGGGGGGTGCAACCGGGTAATGGCGGGTGCCGTGCGGAATCCTGCGGTTTCCCTGCTGTCATGTGCGTCAGGCGAAGCGGGGGCGGCAGGGGGATCGGGAGAAACGGCGGGCGCTGGGGCAGTCGCGGGCAGCGACGGAAAGCGCACCTGGATGCAACTGCCAGCCTCGCCATCGTGCCCCAGCACGCCGCAGCCCCCGTGCCAGGCAAAGGGGACGTAGGTCAGCCGGGGGCGCAACGCGGCCAGCACCTGCGCCCAGCGGGCGGGCACCCGGCGCGGGTCGGCAGTGAAGCCGGGCAGGCGACGGTTTTGGCGTTCCAGGGCCGCGCGGCGGCGAGGGATGGAAAAATCGGCGGGGTCGGGCCGCCACGCGCACTCCAGCGCGATACGGCCGTGCCGGGCCAGCGACAGGAAATGTGCTTCCACGTCGGCGGGCTGCCAGTCGGACGGGGCGGAAAGGCTGATGCCGTTCCAAGCGATGCGCCGCACGTGCGGCGCTGATGATGGGGGGGCGGGGTCCATGTGGTCCGGTCAGGGTACCGGCGGGGTCGGGGGGGGGGGGACGGGCTGCGGCCACGCGCGGCCACTGCGGGCCGTTGCGGTTGCGGTGAGGCAGGGGGGAACGTCCGTGGCGTTCCGGGCATCGGGTCCTCACACTGAAAGAGTACCCAATCAATTGGCAGGGCGCAAGGGGCGCGCAATGCAGCCAGCCCCCGTGTGGCTCCCCATGCCGTCCCCGTGCGGGCTTGTCGCCTCCGTGCCGCCCGTTTGCGGCCTGCCCCGCCTGCGCGGCAGCGTGCGGGCCACTGCGCTACGCCATGTTCCTCAGCGTTCCCCGGCGCGCAGCAGGGCCTCGCGGGCGTCATGGTCGCGCCCCCGCACTTGCAGGGCGCGGGCCAGTTCCAGCCAGCCCTGCTTCAGGTCGGGGCGCAGGGCCACGCTTTGCCGGGCCATCACTTCCGCGATTTCCGGGTCCTCGCCGCCGTCCAGGTACAGCCGGGCCATGAGTTGCAGGGCTATGGCGTCCTGCGGGTTGTGCAGCAGCGCCTCGTGCAGGTGCTCGCGGGCCTCGTCGGGGCGGCCCTGACGCATGCACAGCCGGGCCAGGTGGCGGCAGGTAAGCGCCGCGCCCCCGTCCAGTTTCGCGGCCTTGGTGTAGTACTGCCGGGCCTGGGCGAAGCGCTTCTCGCCTTCGGCCAGTTGGCCCAGGCGGATCAGGGCGTAGACATGCCCCGGCGCGTTGCGCAGGCACTTGCGGAAGCAGTCGCGCGCCTCCGCAGCTTCGCCCTCGGACTGGCAGACCGTGCCCAGGTTGTACAGGGCCATGGGGTCGCCGGGTTTGCGCGTCAGCGCCTCGCCGAAGTGGCGCCGCGCCTCGGAATGCCGCCCCAGCCCTGCCATGCACACCCCCAGCGAATTCCAGGCCATGGTGTTGCCTTCGTCCGCCAGCAGGGCCAGTTTGTATTCCTCTATGGCCCCGAAGGTGTCGCCCAGGCTGTAGCGCTTGTCCGCGCTGATGTTCAGCGCCAGAGAATCCAGCACGCCCACGCGCGGCGCGGGCAGCAGCATGGCGTATTCCAGGGCCTTCAGGCAGTTTTCCAGCGCGTCGGCCTTGCGGTAGCTGAGGTACGGATGGCAGGCCACCCCTACGGCGGCCCCGATGCGCAGGCGGCGTTCCAGTTCGTGGCACAGCGCGCCGTATGTTTCCCGCGCCCCGCCCGTTCCGACGGGGCCATCGGGCGTCATGCCGGGGTGGAAGAAGATCAGGCTGTTCAGGCCGTAGCGTCCGCCCAGGGCCTGCGGGCCCAGAAGGTCGCGGCACAGTTGGGCGGCCTCGGCCATGAGCTGTTCCGGATGCGCGGCACGGCCTTCCGGCTCGCGGCCCTCGTCCGACAGCCGGATGAGCGCCAGGGCAAAAGCGTCGCAGCGTTCGCGCTCCGCGCTCCAGCGGGCCAGGAAGTCGCCGTGGCGGAACAGCCCGGTCAGGGGATCGGTGCGTGGGGCTTCGCCTGCGCCGTCGCGCACGGTGACGCCCTTTTCCTCGGGCAGCAGGGTCAGCCGGTCGCCGGGTTCCACCGGCCAGGTGGGGTCGCCCACGTGCATGATTTCAGCCAGCGAGGTGTTGTCGCGCACTTCCATCAGCACCACCTCGCCCTTGTACAGGGGCTGGCGCGGCTCCTGCGAGCCGCCGCGCACGGGGTAGGCCACCGACCACACGGAAAAGCGCTGCCCTTCGCGGGCGTTCATGTTGCCGCCAAGGCTCACCACCACCCGTGACAGGGGCAGGGTTTCCAGCACCCGGCCACCTTCGGCCAGGATGCGCGAAAAGCCCATCACCGGTACGCCGGGCGCGGCGTCGCCCTTGCCGTCGCCGTCGCCCGGTGCCAGTGCGGCGGCCTCCACGGCCACGGCGGCGGCCATGCGCGATTTGCGCAGCAGCACCCGGGCCTGTTCGCCGTGGTCACGGGCAAAGGCCGCGCCTTCCATGTCCTGCGGGTAGACGGCGAACCCGGCGGAAACGGTCACCCCCACCGGTTCGTCGGTGAGCCCGCAGGTGATGGTCACCCCACGCAGGCGGCGCACCATGTCCACGGCCAGCTTGCGGCAGCCACCGGACGTGCCAGCAGGCACGAACAGGGCGAATTCGAAGTCTCCGGTGCGGGCGGCCAGCGCCTGTTCCGGCGCGGCGCGGCGCAGTTCTTCGGCCAGCGCGGCGATGAGTCGGTCGGCGAAGACGTAGCCGTGGTCTCGCGCCACCTCGCGCAGGCTGCCCAGGCGCACGGCGATGACGCCCATGCTGGCCCGGTGCCCGGCGACCAGGTCGCACTTGCCTTCCGACGCGGTGGAAAAGCAGTCGCGGATGCAGTCCACCTCGCGCGCTATGGCGTCGAGCAGATGTTGGCGGGTGGCCAGCCCCGTAACCGGGTCGGTCAGGCTGGCCTTGTACAGTTGCAGGTTTTCCAGGCACAGCCCGGCCACGCCCGGCAGCACGGGCGAAAGCGCACGCGCCGTGCGCGCGGGCACGCCGCGCGCCACGAACACGCCCAACTGTTCGCCCTGATGCATCAGCGGGACCAGCAGCTTGCGTTCCTGCGGCAGCCACAGCGGTTCCGGGCCGCTGGCGGCACGGGGAAAATACAGGCTGTATGCCTTGAAGGACAGCACGCGGGCCATGGCGTCGCGCAGGCGGTGTTCGAATGCGATCAGGTCGCGCCGGGTAAGCGGTACCTGTCGCACGGGCTGGCCCGGATTTTCGGACCGAGCGGCCCGCGTCGAAGGGCAGGTGGTGTCGGCGGGCTGGAAACTGTCGGGCGCGGCGGCGCCTGGTGCTGTGGGCTGCTTCATGGACATGGCTTATACCGTTTTTTCGCACCGTTGGAAAGTCGTGCGCAGTTGTGCGCGGCAAGGTGTGCCATGGCCCGGAGGCGAGGCGGAGCACCGTCCGGTGCACGCGGGGAATGGTTGAACCGGGCGGTGGCTTGGGCTATGGTTCAAATCGTCCGGTCAGGCCAGACTGGTGCGGCCAGACTGGTGCGACCAGCCAACTGTGACCGGACTGGCGCGTACCTGTCCGCCGGGCACCACAACCCGTCACTCTCCGAGCGGCACATCCGTTTCCGACAAATTTTCCTGAAGCATTTACCAAGAAACTACCCATGACGGACATGACGGACCCGCATATTCCCGATGCATCCCGCGCCGTGCTCGACGCCCTGCACGAGCGGCGCAGCATCCGCCGCTTTACCGGCGAACCGGTCACCCGCGACGAGGTCGTGGCCCTGCTGGACGCGGCCCGCTGGGCACCCAGCGGCCTGAACAACCAGCCGTGGCGTTTTCTGGTGGTACGGCCCGGCGACCCCAGGCAGGAGGCGCTGGCGGGCTGCACCAAGTACGCCCGCATCGTGCGCGACGCCGGGGTGCTGGTGGCCGTGTTTCTCGACCGGGAGACATGCTACCACCCCATGAAGGACCATCAGGGCGCGGGGGCCTGCATCCAGAACCTGCTGCTGGCCGCCCACGCGCTGGGCCTTGGCGCGGTGTGGCTGGGCGAGATCGTCAACCAGGCTGACCAAGTGGAACAGGTCCTTGGCCTGCCCGCCGGACGGTATGAATTCATGGCCCTCATCGCGGCCGGGCGCCCCGCCCAACGCGGATCGTCCGATCGCGTCCCCCTTGAAACACTGCTGCTGGAGGCCCTGTGAGCCCTGTGAAGCCGCGCATTTCCACCTTTCCCATGGGGCCGCTGGAGACCAACGGCTATCTCGTGCACCTGGGCGGGGCTGCCGTGGCCGTGGACCCCGGCGGCATGCCGCGTCCCCTGCTCCAGTACGCGGAAAAGAACGGGCTTGCGCTTACGCACATCCTGATCACCCATCTGCACTTCGACCACATCTACGGCGCGGCGGCCCTGGCGGAAGCCACTGGCGCGCCGGTGCTGGCAAGTGCCGCCGATGCCTTCCTGATGGAGACGGAACTGGGCCGGGGCGGAGCCTTCGGCTTTCCGAAGGTGACGCCGTTCAGCTACCAGCCGGTGGAAGAGGGCGAGCTGGAATTGGGCGCCATCGCCTGCCGCGCCCTGGCAACGCCGGGCCACACGCCGGGCAGCCTGTCGTTCCATTTTCCGCAGGCGGGCGCGGTGATCGTGGGCGACCTGCTGTTCCACCGGTCCATCGGCCGCACGGACTTTCCCGGCGGCGACCTGGACGCCCTGCGCCGTTCGGTGGTGCAGAAGATATTTACCCTGCCCGACGACACCGTGGTCTACCCCGGCCACGGGCCGGAAACCACCGTGGGTTCCGAAAAATTGAACAACCCGTACTTCACGGAGTTTTCCCTGTAGCCTTTACGTACAGGCTGTTATATGCGGAGCCTATGGACATGCCGGAACCGCTGCTCGTCGATTTGCGCGCCACCTGCTGAGGGGTGGGCATGGAGGTAGGTTGGTACCTCCGTTTCAAGCCGGATGCGGCTCTGGTGTTTCTGGTCGGCCACGGGTCCGTGGATGCGGCGCTGGGTGCGCTGCACACGGTTTCCGGCTGGCTGGCCGATGTCACCCGGCACGAGAGCCATGCGGAAATCCGCTTCCGGCGAGGCACGCCGGACGGCGACGACGCGCGGCAGCACGGGCCGACGGGGCCAAACGATGCCGGTGGGGGGCGCCACACCGGGGGGCACGGCAAGGAGTAGCCATGAACACAAGCACCATTCCTGCCCGGGCGTTGTCATGCAGCCCGCGCGCCAACGGCAACAGCGACAAACTGGCTGCGCTGTTCGCGCGCGGATTCGCCGAGGCTGGCGGCAACATAGAGGTCACGCTGATGCGCCAGTACGAGGTGCGCCCCTGTGTGTCCTGCTACCGCTGCCAGCACGATCCCAACGGCTGGTGCTTCCTGGAGGGCACCGACCGCAGTGCGCCGCTGTTCTCCATGCTGCACGAGGCACCCGCGCTGTTCTTTGCCGCGCCGGTGTTCTTCTATCACCTGCCTGCCATGTTCAAGGCCTTCATCGACAGGGGCCAGTCGTACTGGTTGCGGCGCGAGGCGGGCGATGTGCGCCTGCTGTCCCTGCCGCGCCGCACGGCCTGGGTGGCCCTGGTGGCCGGTCGCAAGAAGGGCGAGCACATCTTTGACGGCAGCCTGCTGACGTTGCGTTACTTCCTTGCGGCGTTCAACATCACCCTGGCCGAACCGCTGCTGCTGGCGGGCTATGACGGCCCGGACGACATCGCCAACGATCCGACAACCTGCGCGCGGGTGCTGGAATACGGCGGCAACGCCGCGCGGGCCATGTTCGACGGTCAGGCCATGGCCGTGAACCAGTAGCCGGTGCATCCCTTTCGGGCACGCCTTCTGGCGTGGGCGCGTGCCTGCGGCCTGGCCGAGGTGCGTTGCGCCGCGTGCGGCAGGCCGTGCGACGGGCATGCCGCCGCACCGCCCGGCACGCCGGAATCCTCTTCCCATGCCCCGCCCCTGTGTCCGGCCTGCGCCGTGGCCCTGGCCCCGCGCCGGGGCGGCATTTGCCCGCGCTGCGGCGCGCCGCATGCCCTGTCCGCGCTGCCGGATACCCCCTGCGGGCATTGCCTGGCCACCCCGCCGCCGTGGGCGGCCTTTCGCATGCACGGGCTGTACGAGGGCGCCCTGCGTCATCTGGTGCTGCGGGTGAAATTTGCCGAAGACCATGCCGCGGCACGGTTGCTGGGGGGGCTGTTGGCCACGGCCTGCGCCGACCTGCCCCGGCCCGACGGGGTGGTGCCGGTGCCCCTGCACCCGGAACGGCTGCGGCGCAGGGGCTGCAACCAGTGTCTGGAACTCGCCCGCCTGCCCGCCGCCGTCCTGGGCGTGCCGCTGCGTCCCGGCTGGCTGACCCGCGTGGTACCCACCCGCCCGCAGACCGGGCTTTCACGCCAGGAGCGCCGCAGCAACCTGCGCGGGGCGTTCGTCGCGCACCCGGAAGTGCGCGGCAGGCGCGTCCTGCTGGTGGACGACATCTGCACCACCGGCACCACGTTGGCCCGCGCTGCGGACTGCCTGCTGCGGGCCGGTGCCGTGGCCGTAGACTGCGCCGTGGCGGCGCGCACCCCGGCCCATCCCGTCTCCCCTGACTGGCGCGGATAGCCGCCGCCGGTTGCCGTTATCCGGCCTTTTCCACAGCCCCTTCCCCCTCCACAGCCCAAACCCGCGCGTGGCAACCGCAAGGAGCATGCAATGGAATCGACAGCAAGGAATGCCATCGTCACCGGCGGTTCGCGCGGCATAGGCCGGGCCATCGCCCTGCGCCTGGCGCGGGACGGGTTCGGCGTGGTGGTCAACTACGCCAGCAACGCAGCCGCCGCGCTTGAAGTGGTGGACGCCATCACCACGGCGGGCGGACGTGCCGTGGCCGTGCCCGGCGATGTGGGCGAGGCGGGCGACGTTGAGCGCCTGTTCGACGCCGCGCACGCTGCCTTCGGCCCGGTGGGGGTGGTGGTGAACAGCGCGGGCGTCATGCCCATGCTGCCCATTGCCGGGGGCGATACCGCCGCCTTCGAGAGGGTGATGCGCACCAACCTGACCGGTACCTTCAACGTGCTGTCCCGGGCGGCGAACACGCTCACGGCGGGCGGGCGCATCATTGCCCTTTCCAGCAGCGTCATCGCCAAGTCGTTTCCCGGTTACGGACCGTACATCGCCAGCAAGGCGGGGGTGGAAGGGCTGGTGCGGGTGCTGGCCAACGAACTGCGGGGGCGGTCCATCACCGTCAACGCCGTGGCACCCGGTCCGGTGGCCACGGACCTGTTCCTGAACGGCAAGACCGAAGAACAGATCGCCGCCATCGGCAAGCTTGCTCCCCTGGAGCGGCTGGGCACGCCGGAAGAGATAGCCGCCGTGGTGTCCTTCCTGGCCGGGCCGGAAGGCGGCTGGGTCAATGCCCAGGTGGTGCGGGTGAACGGCGGCTTCGCCTGATTTCCCGTTGCAGCCGACCACGTTCCCCGTAGGAGAGGGCCGAGAGCGCGGGCCAGACGGCCTGCATCTCGGCCCTTGCGTGCTTTTAATGGTGACACGACATGATGTTTCGTGTAACGAAGCATTTCATATTTTACGCTTCGTATTCTTGCACGCATATCAACAGGAAAGGAGTATCCTATGCAGCTTCGCAGGCTTGTCGGCGCGCTGGCGCTGGTGCTCGTCACGGCGGCCCCGGCCCTTGCCCACTTCGGCATGATCATCCCCGACGCCCCGGTGGCCACCGCCACCAAGCGCGCCACCACCGTCACCCTGTCGTTCTCCCACCCCTTCGAGGGGCACGGCATGAACCTGGAACGCCCCCAGGCCTTCGGCGTGGTGCGGGTGGACGGTGACAAGACCGAGCGCACCGACCTGCTGGCCTCGCTGAAGGAAGCCAAGGTCATGGGCAAGGCCGCCTGGAAGACCGATTTCACCTTTCCCAAGCCCGGCGTGTACATGTTCACCATGGAACCCAAGCTGTACTGGGAACCGGAAGAAGACTGCTACATCCAGCACCTGACCAAGGTGGTGGTTCCCGCCTTCGGCAACGAGGACGGCTGGGACACCCCGGCGGGGCTGAAGTTCGAGATCATTCCCCTTACCCGGCCCTTCGGCAATTACGCGGGCGGCGTGTTCACCGGCGTGGCCATGCTGGACGGCAAGCCCGCCCCCGGCGTGGACGTGGAAGTGGAATACTACAATGCCCAGGGCAAGTACGCCGCGCCCACCGAGTTCCACGTGACCCAGGTGGTCAAGACCGACGCCAACGGCGTGTTCACCGCTGCCTGCCCGCTGGCGGGCTGGTGGGGCTTTGCCGCGCTGACCACCGGGCCCGAGCAGGTCAAGGGGCCTGATGGCACCATGAAGGACGTGGAAATCGGCGCGGTGCTCTGGACCCGCTTCGACGCCTTCAAGCCTGCCAAGTAGCGCACGGCGGGCTAACCCGCCGGCTGCGCGCCGCACTGTCCGCCCGGTTCCGGTGTTTGCCGGGGCCGGGCGTTGTCGCATCCGCAGGCCAGCGGAACAGCGCGATAAAGAGGCACTGCACGGCGCATGCAGTGGGTAGGGCGCGTGATTGGTTGCCGCTTGATGGCTTGCATTCCACGGGCGAAGCCTTATGATTGCCCGAACGCCACCGGTGCTGCCTTCACGGCGCACCGGCCCGGCGTCAGAATCGGTCCGGAGGCCTTCCCATGCGCGTGCTCATCGTCGAGGACGACTTCACCAGCCGCAAGTACTTGCAGACCATCCTTGCTCCTTACGGGGTCAGCGACATTGCCGTCAGCGGTGTCGAGGCGGTGGAGGCATTCGCGGCGGCGCTGAACGCGCAGCAGCCGTATGATCTTGTCTGTCTGGACATCATGTTGCCAGAGATGGACGGACAGGAGGCCCTGCGGCGCATCCGCGCCATGGAGCGCGAGCGCGGGGTGGCCCCTGCCGACGAGGTGCCCGTGGTCATGACCACCGCCCTCGACGATCCGCGCAACGTGGTGGAGGCCTATTACAAGGGCGGGGCCACGTCGTACGTGCCCAAGCCCATCGACCGCCAACTGTTCGTGCAGATGTTGAAGGGGCTTGGCGTCATCCGTTGATTGCACCAATCGTCCTTTCACCGCTGGCGTCGCGTGACGTTGCAGTGAAGGAACATGCTGATTGGGGCTGTCTGCGGCTTTGCCGAAGTCATCCTTCCCACGCATCTGCCCGGCGCTCCCGGCCAGAAGCCGCAGCGCCGCCCGTCGCATGCCGCCGTTTCGATGGTGGACCGACGCCGCACCGACACCCCCGTCGTTGCACCGGCCCGATACCTTGCGGGCCGCAACTGATGCGGTATGCCGGTGGGCACAGCCCGCCTGTCTACCCCGACTTCGACCAACCGCACGCAACCATCGGGAGTACCCATGACCCGTACCCGGATTCTTGCCTGTTGCCTGGCCGTGGCCGTGGCCCTTTGCCTGAGCATGACCGACCTCGCCGACGCCAAGCGCCTTGGCGGGGGCAAGTCGTTCGGCGGCAGCCCCAGTTACCAGCGCAGCTTCACACCCAGCCAGCCTTCGCCTTCTTCTCCTGCCAGCCCCAACCTCAACCGGCAGCAGCAGACCCCGCAGCCCGGCCCCGCCACCCCGCAGCAGGCCCCGCGCTCCCGTTTCGGCGGGTTCGGCGGCATTCTGGGCGGCATGCTGGCGGGCAGCCTGATAGGCTCGCTGCTGTTCGGCGGCGGCTTTGGCGGCGTGGGCATGATGGACATGCTGCTCGTGGCGCTGGTGGTTTTCATGGGGCTGAAGCTCTTTGCCGCCCGTCGCGGTAGCACCCCCGCACCGGCCTCCGCTTCCGGTCAGCCCGGCGGCATGCGCCGCGCCGCCGACTACGGCGCCCAGTCCGGCGCCGGGTGGGATGCCCTGCGCGCCGCCCCGGCCACTGCCGCCGACGCACAACCCGCGTCGCCTGGCATTCCCGAGGGCTTCGACACCGAGGACTTCCTGCGCGGGGCCAAGCTGGCCTACAACCGCCTGCAAGCCTCGTGGGACCGGCGCGACCTGGACGACATCGCCCAGTTCACCACCCCCGAGATACTTCGGGAAATCACCCAACAAGCCCAGGACGACCCCAGCCCCTCGCGGACCGAGGTGCTGTACTGCAACGCCAGCGTGTTGTCCGTCACCGAAGAGAAGGGCCGTAGCGTGGCCACGGTGTTCTTTGACGTGCTGATGCGCGAGGATGCCCAGGCCGATGCCCCCAGCCAGGTACGCGAGGTATGGCACTTCGTGCGTACCGGCAACGAGATGTGGCGTCTGGACGGCATCCAGCAGGTGGAAATGTAGCATCGCGCCCGATGCCGGGTGCAGGCGTCTGGCGGCGGATACGCTGCCTTGCGCGCCGTGTGACGTTGAAAGGGGCGGTTTCCCGTGGGTTCACCACGGGAAACCGCCCCGTTTCGTTTGTTCCGTATGGTTCTGTTATCCGTGCGTTGCGACTACGGCATCGGACAGTTGTCGGACGCCGGGCGATGTTATCCTGTCGTCAGCCGCCGCAGTTCGTCCAGCACCGCCTGGGCATGCCCGTCCACCTTCACCGGCGACCACGCCGCCCGCACCGTGCCATCCGGCCCGATGAGGAAGGTGGACCGCACGATGCCGGTCACCGCCTTGCCGTATAGCATCTTGGTGCCGAAGGCGCCGTAGGCCTTGGCCACCGCCCGGTCCGGGTCGCTCAGCAGCACCACGCCCAGGTCCTGCTTCAGCGTGAAGTTGCCGATGGCTTTCGGCGAATCGGGGCTTACCCCGGCCACTGCCGCGCCCGCTGCGGCAAAGTCGGGCAGCATGCAGGTAAAGTCGCGCGCCTCGCGGGTGCAGCCGGGGGTGCTGGCCTTGGGGTAGAAGTAGAGCACCAGCCATGCTCCGGCAAAGTCGGCAAGGGCGCGCGGCGCGCCCGATGCGTCCGCCAGCCGGAAGTCGGGGGCCGCCTTGCCCGGCAGCGAGGCGGCGGTGATCAGTTCGCTCATGGATATGCTCCGTGGTCTGGGGGCTGATGTCCGTGGTTCGTGGGGAATGGGAAGGGGCGGGCACTCCCGGTGCCTCGGGACAGTCCTCGGCAGGGCATGGGCAGCGTGCCGGTGCCGTGCCGTGCGCGGCTCGTTGCCATTCCCCCCGCGTGCGCCCCGAAGACGCGTACGGTCACAATGCCGCCCGGAATGCGCCCACGTTTGGGTGGATACGCATACCGGGCGGCTGTTGGTTCCTGCTACTGCTTCTGGCCCGGCAACAGGCCCTTGATGGCCCCGCCGATGCCCTTCACGGCTTCGCCCCCCTTTTCCACCGGGGCCTGAATGACGCCACCGGCGCCTTCCAGGGTGTTCATCAGCATCTTGGTCGGGTCCACCCCGTAGCTGGGCGAATCCAGCGCGCCACTGATCTTGATGGGGATCTTGGGCAAACCGGTGACGTCGAGCGTGGCGGCGTAATCCACCACGTTGCGGCCAAGGTCGGCGGTGCCCGCGCCCGTGGCGCCGATGCCCGGCGAAACGAACTTGAGGTCCTTGTTGCTGACCACGCCCTTGTCGGCGCGGATGGACGCAGTGAGGCTGTCGAACTTCTGGCCGGACGACCCGGCACGCTTGGATTCCGCGCCCTTGATGCCTTCGGGGATGATCTGGAAGCCGTGGATGGTACCCTGGGTCATGGCCAGCGAGGCCGTGCCCGCCAGGGTGTGCTTGGCGGCGTTCCAGTCGTCGCCGGTGGCGGTGAGGTCGGTCTTCACGTCGGTGCGGGCCGAAACATGGCGCTTGCCCAGCGCGGCCTGTTGCAGTTCGCCCACCTCCACCCCCTTCACGGTGGTGACGATGCGCGACCTGGTCGCTTCGGCGCGGGTGTCGGCGGTGATGTCGCCGTTCACCGCGCCGCCGCCGAGGTTCAGTTGCAGCGGATTGATGCGCACCAGCCCCTTGTCGGCCACCAGACGCACCAGCACGTTGGTCATGGGTACCTTGGCGGCTACCAGCCGTCCGGCCTTGAAGGTGACGTCCGCGTCGATGGTGCGCAGGCTCTTCTTGGCCTCTGCCGTGCCGTCCTGCGGGGCCGCCTTGCCGTCCTTGCCGGCAGCTGGTGCAGCGCCCTTTTCGGGGGCCTTGCCCCCGGCCTGCTTGTCCCCTTCCGGCGGCAGGTAGCGGTCCACGTCGATGGCGTCCAGCGCCAACTCTGCCCGGATGACCTGCACCGCGCCCATCACGGCGGACGCCTTGCCCTGAATGGCGGTGTCGTCCAGCTTGCCGGTGATGGTGCGCACATCCACCTTGGCGGGCGTGGCCTGCACGTCCAGTGTGAGGTCCAGGGCGTCCAGCGCCTTGGGGTCGGCGGTGCGCATGGGGGTGCCCAGCGATTCCAGCGCCTTGCGGGGTGACCCGGCCAGGGTCAGCAGCCCCTCGAACGACTGCGCCCCCAGCGCGGCGGTGCCGTTGGCGCCCACCTTCATGGTGGGTGTGGACAGCGACAGCCGGGCGATGTCCAGCCGCTGCGGCACGGTGTGGAAGGTCAGATCGCCCGCCAGTTCCACCTTGCCGAGCCCGGCGGGCACCACGCCGCCCTTGGGGGTAAGGGTCACGGTCAGTCCGTTCACCCGCAATACCGAGCCGTCCAGGTCGGACTGCACCTTGGCGATGACGGACAGGTCCGCCTCGATGTCCGGCTTCTGGCCGGACATGGCCACGACAAGCTTGATGTCGGCGGGGTCGCCGCCGGGGGCCAGGCCGTTGACGTTGATGTTCAGGTCGCGGGCGCGGAACTGCTGCCCGGTGCCCAGGTCGCGGAAGGACAGCGAGGCCCCGTTCACCGACAGGCTGTCCACGGCCACGGCCATGGGGGCGCCGCCCGAGGCCTGTGGCTGTGCGGGCTGGGGGGTGGGAGCCGCGGGGGACGCGGGCGCTGCCGGAGCCTGGCCGGGCTTGGCGAAGTCCCAGTTGGTGCGGCCATCGGCGGCGCGCACCAGGTTCAGGTGCAGCCCGTCCAGCATCAGTTCCGCCACCTCCACCCGCTTGGACAGCAGGGGCATGAAGGCCACGCGCAGCCCACCGCCCTTGATGCGCAGGAAAATGTCGTCATCCCCAGATGCAGGGGACGGGGCGGGCGCCTTGGGAAAGTCCGGCGGATTGCCGAGGTGCATGGGGCCGAAGGCAACGCCCAGCCACGGAAAGAAGGACAGCGAAAGGTCGCCGTCGAAGACCAGTTCGCGGCCCGTGGCCGAGCGCGCGGCATCGGCGATGCGGCCCTTGTAGTCGTTGGGGTTGATGGTGGCCACCACGATGGCGATGGCTGCGGCGGCAAGGATGACCAGGGCGCCGATGGCGGCGGCCACGAGTTTGAGCGTTCTGTTCATGGCGGTGCTCCCGGTTGGGGGTTGCCGAAGGGGCGGTGGAGGCGGGCCGGGGGCCGCACGGGAACGGCGGCGAAAGAAGGAAAGCCCGAGCCTTTCCGAAAGATAACCCACCGGGGATGTTGGGGCAAGGCGTGAGAACAAATTACGGCGGGGTGTGGGGGATGTGCGCCGTGATGATGGACCGTCTGGCGGGACGGCGGCGGGTAGGGCGATGGGCGGGTAAGGTGGCGGGCATGGCAGTTGCGTAAGGCGGCCCGAACCGGTTTGAATTGGTCCCGAGTTGAGGGAGGCCGCTCTGGCGGAGCGGTGCGATTCGCGCTAGACCTTGGCCCATGAATTCCGTCACTCCCCCGTCCACCCCGACCACTTCATCCTCGGCACCCGCACCGTCCGCATCCCCTGTCCTGCCCGCCGACATTTCGCCCCGCACCTGCCGCACCCCGGCCCTGATGATACAGGGCACCTGCTCCAACGCGGGCAAGAGCATCCTTGCCGCCGCGTTCTGCCGCATCTTCCTGCAGGACGGCCTACGCGTGGCCCCGTTCAAGGCGCAGAACATGGCGCTCAATTCCTGCGTCACCCCCGACGGGCTGGAAATGGGCCGGGCGCAGGCGGTGCAGGCGGCAGCCTGTCGGCTGGACCCGGACGTGCGCATGAACCCGGTGCTGCTGAAGCCCTGTTCCGACGTGGGGTCGCAGGTCATCGTCATGGGGCGGCCCGTGGGCGTCATGCGGGTGCGCCAGTACGTGGGCTACAAGCCGCAGGCGCGCGACGCGGCCTTTGCCGCCTACGACAGCCTGGCGGCAGAGCACGACGTGATGGTTATCGAGGGGGCGGGCAGCCCGGCGGAAATCAACCTGAAGGCCCACGACATCGTGAACATGGCCATGGCCCGCCATGCCGGGGCGCGGGTGCTGCTGGTGGGCGACATCGACCGGGGCGGGGTGTTCGCCGCGCTGGTGGGCACCATGGAACTGCTGGAGGACTGGGAACGCAATCACGTGGCGGGCTACCTGCTGAACAAGTTCCGGGGCGATGCCAGCCTGCTGGACCCAGCGCTGGAGTTCATGAAGGAGCGCACCGGGCGGCCCGTGCTGGGCGTGGTGCCGTACCTGCGCGACCTGGGCCTGCCGGAAGAGGACTCCGTGACCTTCAAGGAAGGGCTGCCGGGCCTGCGCCATGGGGCGCCGGGCACGGGGCGGGACGGCGTGCCGGACATCCTGCCGGACATCCTGCCGGACACCCTGTTGGACATCGTGCTGGTGGACCTGCCGCACATCAGCAATTTTACCGACGTGGACGCCCTGCGCGGCGAACCGGACGTGCGGCTGCGCGTGGCCCGCACCCCGGCTGACCTGCCAGCGCCGGACGGCAGGATGCCCGACGCGGTGATCCTGCCGGGCAGCAAGAACACCACCGGCGACCTGCGGGCGTTGCGCGCCACGGGCATGGCCGATGCGCTGGGGAGCCTTGCGCGCAACCCGGACGGGCCGGTGGTGGCGGGTATCTGCGCCGGGTTGCAGATGCTGGGCCTGTGCGTGGCCGACCCGCTGGGGCTGGAAGGCGGCGGAGACGAGCAGGGGCTGGGCCTGTTGCCGGTGCGCACCGAACTGGCGGCGGAAAAGACCCTGCGCCGTACGGTGGGGATGCACCCGCGCAGCGGTCTGCCGGTGTCGGGGTACGAGATTCGTCACGGCATCACCGTGGCCGAGGGAAGCGGCGGGGACGGTGTGGGGGACGATGGCGACGATTCCGTCGGCCCAGTCGACTCGGACAGCCAGATCGGGCCAGACAGCCAGATAGGGTCAGACAGCCAGATTGGCCCCGGCTGCCCCGCAGGTGCGGGCGCTGCCTTCCCCTTCCTGCTGCGCGAGGACGGCGGCCCGCTGGGTTGGGGCACCCACGGGGGGCGGGTGTGGGGCACCTCGCTGCACGGGGTGTTCGATGCCGACGGCTTTCGCAGGCATTTCCTGGACGGGCTGCGCGTGCGCCGGGGGCTGGACCCACTGGGCCGCGTGGTGGCCCCCTATTCGCTGGACCCGGCGCTGGACCGGCTGGCCGATGCCGTGCGTGCCGCCGTGGACATGGACACCATTTACGATATGCTGAACCTGCGGCCAGGCGGGGCGTAGGCTGTCGTTTGCCGCATGGCGCAGGCAGCGCAGGGTTTGCGCGGAGATGATGGGGCATGCCCAGATTCGAAGCAGACCCGCCGCAGAGTCGACCCGGAGTCGCCCCCGACCCGTCGCGACCAGATGCGAACATGATGCGGACCCGACGCGGGAAGGAGAGCCGATGTGTACTGACGGAGAGCAGCGGGCCGAGGCACTGACCCTGTCGGCGGGGTGGCCGGGAATTCGTTCTTGGCAACGTCTGCGCGTGGCGGCCCGGTGGCTGCTGGCGTGCCACCTGACGTGGTTGCTTGCGTGCCTGCCCGGTGCACCCGCCGTGGCGGCAGAAGCGGCAATGCCGCAGGCAACGGCTGACGCAGCCGAGGCCCCCCCCGCCCCGGCGTCGGCGCCTTCCCGGCCTGACGGTTCCGTTTCCGGCAGCCCTGTTTCCGCCGATCCTGCTCCGTCTGGTTCGGCCCTGTCTAGTCCTGCCCAGTCTGGTCCGGCCCTGCTTGGTCCGGCCCTGTCCGATTCCGCGTCGGTCGGGCCTGCGTCCTCCGGCCCCGACACCTCCACCGCCCCCGCCGCCCCAGCCACGGAACATATGCCGAACTTCGGCGACCAGCCCGCCACGGAAGGCGCCGGGGCGCTGTACGCAGAGGCGGTGCGCGTGCTTTCGCAGGTGCGCAGCACCCGCTACACCGGCAGCTACGTGGTGGACGAGGACACGGGCCGCTTCGAGCTGAACTGTTCCGGTTTCCTGTCGCTGCTGCTGTATGAGGTGAACCCCTCGGCGCTGGCCACCGTGGACCGCAGCGGCAAGCACTACCGCCCACGGGCGGAGGATTTTCACCGCAGCATCCTGCGCGCCGGGCCCAAGGGCGACGGCACGGGCTGGCTGCGGCTGGAGCGGGTTTCCGACCTGCGCCCCGGCGATGTGGTGGCCTGGCTGCGGCCCGCCGAACGCAGCGCCAGTTCCGCCACCGGGCATGTGATGGTGGCGCTGGCCACGCCGCGCCTCAATCCGGCCCGGCCCGGCGAGGTGCTGTTGCCCGTTGCCGACTGTACCCTGAGTCCGCACGGTGACCTTGCCGCCATGCGCGAGGTGGGCAGCCCCGGATCGGAGGCGGCGCGGACCGTGTTGCCGACGGGTGCATCGGCTGTGCACCCCGTTGCGGGTCAGGCACTGACCCCCGTGCCCGGCTCATTCTCGGGGCAGACTAGGCCACCGCAGGTGGAGGCGCCCCCGGCCATCGCTCCCGGCCTGGAGCGGGGCAGCGCCGCATGGCTGGCCGCACTGCCCCGCGATACGCGAGAGCCGGGCATCGGCGGCGTGGGCAGCGGGGTCATCGGGCTGGCCACCGACGCCACCGGCCACCCCGTGGCCTACTGGTGGCGAGGTGGAGTTTCGCGCCACCGGCTGGTGACCTCCATCATGCTGGGGCGGCTGGAATAGCCTGATATGCGGGCTGGCGCGGAACGGACGTTGCGAAAGCTGAGTCCTGACAGCACCGGTCACCCCCTGACAGCACCGGTCACCCCCTGACAGCACCGGTCAGTTCCGGCACTGACCAGCCTTCTATCCGCACGAAGTGGCCCGGCAGGGCGGGATGTGTCCCGTACCCCAGCCGGGCCGTGTGCGTTTGCCGGATTCTGCCCCCGGCGTGTCACCGGGCGTGTCCTGCGCTATTTGGGTGACTTGGGCAACGTGCGCTACCTGGCCAGTTCGTCGGCCTTCTTGCGCAGGTAATCGCCAAGGTCGTTCATGGCCGCCTTGGCCTTGAACAGGTTGAGGCGCAGCGCATCGGTAAAGCCGAGCACGTTGGCCCCCTCCTTCAGCGGGGTGGACGACTGGCCGAGGGTGGCGTGCTTCAGGTGGCCGCCCTCCACCACGAACACCGAGGTATCCACCATGTTGCCCAGGAATTCCCTTTTCACGTCCACTGTGAGCACCACGGTGCTGCCCTTCAGTTCGCGCTTGGTGATGTCGCCCATCACCGATTCGCCAAGGTAGATCTTTTCGTCCTTGATGTCGGGCACGGCGTCGAACACCACCCGGTAGTTGTTTTCGAACAGGCCGAGCACGGCGTGGGCGCTGATGGCCGCGCCCGGCAACAGCAGCAGGGCAAGGAGAAGGACAAGGATGCGCATGGGAATCTTCCTTAACGGTTGAGTGGCGGTTGCGGACGAGGGCGCGCCGGGCGCGGGGTCTGGCATGCAGCGCCCGGCAGGCTGCTGGACGCAGCATACACCCCCGTAAGCGTTGTGGGCAACCGCGTGCGTGACCGGGCAAAGACCGTGCATCTGCGCCGGGCGCTACGCGTGCCGCGCGCCTGTGGGGACGGCGCCAGTCATTCCATGCCGCGCGGATACAGACAAGTGTGCTGCTTCCGGGTAGATTGAAGATAGTGCAAGAAAATGCAGGCGGCCCGAAACGATCAATGGGACGGGCAGGACGGGCGCGGCGGCATGCCGCTCAGCCGTGGTCATTCACAACGGGAGGATACGCACATGGGCATCATCTGGTTTCTGCTGCTGGGCGCGCTGGCGGGTTGGCTGGCCGCCAAACTGATGCAGGGGCGCGGCTTCGGCTTTCTGGGCAACATGGCCGTGGGCGTGGTGGGCGCAGTGCTGGGTGGCTTTCTGTTCAACATGGTGGGCGTGCACGGCGGCGGCATGATGGGATCGCTGGTCACCGCCGTGGTGGGTGCCATCGTGCTGCTGTTCCTGGTGGGGTTGATCAAGAGGAATTGAGGCTGGCGGCGGGGGGTAACGGCCTGCGCGCCCAGCCCTGGAAGACCGGATTTCTTGCGGCGCGCGGCCCGTGCGCCGCAACGCGACAGGCCCTGCAGGCAGGTCGGTATGCCGACCTGCCTGCAGGGCCTGTGTCACGAATGTCTGCGGGTAGCCGCAATCGACGGCTAACCTACCATTCGGCCAGGGGCGAAACCACCGGGCTGTTCACCACCGAATAATCGCAGGACGAAAGAACCATGCTGTCGTCGGCCCGGACGATGCGCGAGGCCACGTAGATCTTTTCTTGCGGGGTGCTGTGGCCGGAAACGCTGGAACGCACCACCGCATACGTGCCGACCACCACGGTGGCGGCGTTGTGCATCCGACTGATTTCCCGCACGTCACGGCTCAGCATGAATTCCCCTTTGCCTTCCTGCACGAACAGCGAGTTCTGGCGCAGCTTCAGTTCCACCACATGGTAGCCCCGCTGCGAAAGCCGCGACCCCACGTGTTCCGCTATCATCCTGCCGAAGGTGGAGGATTCCGTCAGGTTGTTCACGTTGACAAAGCTGGCCACGATGATGGGCTGGTCCTTGGAAATGGGCAGGCGCAGGTTGGAATCCAGCTTGTCGGCGATGGAGTAGCCTGCCTCCACGTAGTCGCTGCCCAGCTCATAGGGGGTATTCTGCGCGTCCGTCGATTGCCGGGGCGCGCAGGCGGCGGAAAGCAGGACGCAGGCCAAGGCCAGCAGCACAAGCAGCGCGTGGCCGGAACGGAAAACGGTAGCGAACGGTTTCATGCGGCCCCCCTACTTGTTGACGACCTGAAGTTGCCTGGTGGGCAGCACGGCAGGCGCTTCCCACGGAACCTGACGTTCCCAGTATTGCTCCTTCTCGGCCTTGTCGATGTAGTAGACGGCCAGGAAGTTGCGGCGAAGCTGCCCGTCCTGCCTGGCCACGACGCCGATGATGAGTTCGGTGTCGGTGGTCTGCATGGCTCCCCACTGCGGAGCCGCGTGCGCGGCCTCTATGGCAAGGCCGCTCATGATCAGGATGGTATCAAGGCTGTCATGCCAGGTGGCGTCGTTGTGAGTGTAGGTGTGCGCGCCCGCCATGCCCAGCCCGGCCAGCAGCAGGCCCGTTCCGGGGAAGGGGGCGTTCTGCGGGCGCGGCCCCTTGTGCTCGACGATCTGGGTGCCCCAGTCCAGCACAATGGCGCCCTTGGGCGAGGAACTGACCGGCATGCCGCGCAGCATGGCCTCGTGCCGCATGAACTGCGAGAACGCACGCCCGAAATCGGACCGGTCGTCCTGCACCACATGGACCGGGGTTCCCGGTTCCAGCTTCAGGCCGTCAAGTATCGTTGCGGCCAGTTCGCGCCAGTGCTCGGCGGCTTCCAACTGCTGCTGCGTGGAAAAGGCATGCCCCACCGGTTTGGGCACACGGGCACAACCCGCCAATATCAAAGCGAGAAACAACAGGGCGAACACTCTGGGCATGGGAACCTCCTGCGGGGTTTTCTCCCATGCATACCGTGTCTATATGCAAGGTCAATTTTTATTTTCGGAAAAGTTGGATGCGGTGAAGGGGGGGGCGGGGCGCCGTGCGGGAAGTGCGGGGCATTTGGCACACGCCATGTGCGGATACCGGATTTGAAATTATACGCGAAAAGGGCCACGGTTTGCACCGTGACCCTTTGCCGTCTGGCGGAGAGGGAGAAAATCGACAGTTTAGATGCGTTTGCTGCCGAAATAACAGTCTTTCTTTGTGTCTGCCGAAGCGTCTTGAGAGCATTCGCAGTAGGGGGGATTCGAGGCAAGTTATCGGTTAGGCAAAAAACTGTAGCTAACAGGTGCGGTCAGTAAGGTGGCGACTTGTGCTTGGGGAAGGTTATGATGATGCCTGATACCCCGTCGGTTTCAAGCATCAGTCGCGATACGGTGCGTTCGTTTTCACCTATGGCGCCTGCGATGGAATCGTAGTCGAAGGCGCTGTGCGTATGGTCATGCGCCATGAGGGTGGTGAACTCGGTGTTGACGTACTCTTCAATGGCGTTGGCTATCATTCTGTCTTTACGCCGTTTCTCGAGTTTTCTGGGGTCGCGCCCTCTGTAGGGATATAAAGAAATTTTTGGGGGATACACCGCCATACAGCCTCCTGTCACAGCGCATCTCAAACCTTCACGCATATGGGCTAGTTGGGGTACAAACAAAACCCTCCTTGTCGATCTTGGGGGGTAACGGGTCCGAAACCTCTTTCAATTATTGAAAAGGGCCACAGCGGTGCCCATCTCTTTTTCCGAAGGATTGTATGGTGTGTTTTTTTGGGTAAAAATATAACTCAGGTATAAAACTGAATTTAGCGTCAAGATATGGGGATTTTGTAGTGTGTAATAGTATTAAATGCTTTTGTTAGCGGAGAGAATGTTTGGCAGGCTGAGCGGGCAATTCAACAAAAAAATCAACAGATATACATTTTGGCGAAGTCCTTCTAAGGACACCAAATCAAGAAGAGAATGCCGACCAGTCCAGGATGTGATTAACTGTAGTGACAAGGCGGACGCCTTACGACAACATACCCCGGATGGTGCTATGCTGTGTTGCCACGTTAGCTCTCTGGTAGCAAAGGAGTCTTGAAAAAGCATGCCAGGAATTTTCATTACACGGGGCATGACAGTTGCCGTGCCCTCTGGTGGTCTCACGATCGGCATTGGTGATGACGGAAATTTTACGAGCAAAGTAACGCTTCATGTGCGGTTTGATGTGTGTCCCACTTGGACAGAAATTTCTCTTCGGCACCTCCAAGAGGCAAAGGCGAAGCGAGTTGATCGAGATATCGCATGGTCAGGGACAGATGAAGAGCAAAAGGCTGCGACACTTGAGCGCGAATTCGAGGCTTCTATGCAGGCGATTATGGCCGCTGCTATCGCTATCGATGCCTTCTACTCTCTTGTGCAAACGAATGTCGCACTTCCGTCCAGCCTGGTTGAACGGTGGCGTACCAAACGAACCCCACGCTATTCACAGGTTGCCGAGGTGCTCCGCCAAGCATTCAGCCTGAGGTCGAAGGGGGTATCCACTCTTCGGCAGAACCTCAAAGTGATCTATCGACTGCGCGATCTTGCCGTACACCCTTCTGGCAAGATTGAAGCACCACTACTTCATCCTGAACTCAATGTGGGTGTCGAATGGCGTTTCGCATACTTCTGCGCTCATAACGCAGAGCAAATTTTCAATGCTGCAACTTGGATTCTTTGGGACTTAGCCCACGGGGGAAAGCCTAATGACAGAAAGATCTCTGAATATATGATTGCCTTGCGGAATCGGCTTGCTGAAATGTTTCCAGATGGTCATCCGAATGTATCTTCTGCAATGTATCTCCGCAAACCATAGCGCAATATTATATATTGTATGTATATAGTGGAGATTTATGGCGTGAGTAATGATATTGCAAGTTGAATAAAATATATTTTAATTGAGTTGTTACTTTTGTATCAATATTGAAATTCGATATTCTCTTTGCTTGTGGAGAGTATTCAGTATTTATACAGAATGCTCATGTAATAGTTAAATAAATATGTTCAATGCAAAATATAAATAGCGCCTAGAATATATGTTGGTATAAAGAAATAACATTCCATATATTCTTGATAATATGCAATATTGTGCATTGCAGATAAGTGGTTATGCAAATTCTGATGTCTTGAATGGCATTCAAGGCGCCCTTTTAAGTATCGTCTGTTGGCGTCCAGAAAATTTAAAATGGTTGACTATAATCGAGTAAGCAGATTTTTGACGGTCGATGCATGCCGCTTAACACCACGAGGGGTGGCAACACAACGACGGTTCAACTCTTCGGCTATCCCCTTGGCCGACGTTATTCCCGATGTCTGGATGGATTCGGGGAGGGACCGAAGGCCTGCGCCCGTGCGTCGGCGTTCTGCTTTACGGCGTCCACTCCGGCGGCGTTGCCGTACTGCCGGAGGTGCGTCGCCTCGGTGGGGCACCCCAGCTTGCCCCTCGCTCTTTGGCTACAGCAAGGGCGGCCTTGGTCCGGGGGGAGATGACCTTCCGTTCTTCTCGCGCAACGAAGGCCGCGATGCCATGGTCCGTTCGTTGGAGTTTGGCATCGTGGCTGCCGCGAGGGGCTTTCTGGTGTGCGGGGACTGGTTCGTAATGCCAGAAAAGAGTGTAATTGCATGAAGTTAAACGCGAAAAGGGTCACGGTTTGCACCGTGACCCTTTGCCGTCTGGCGGAGAGGGAGAGATTTGAACTCTCGATACAGGTTTTGCCCGTATACTCCCTTAGCAGGGGAGCGCCTTCGGCCGCTCGGCCACCTCTCCATTGTCGCGCGGCACGCCGCGCGAGAAAGCGTGTGTACCCGGTTGGCGGGCGCGCTGTCAAGCGCGTGGCCCACTTTCGTGGGGCGGAAGGTGAGACGGGGGGCATCGTCGCCATATTGCGCGCGTCAGCACGCGCTATTCGGCGCGAACCGCAACCCGTCATGCAACCCCGGCTTCCAGCCGTGAACCTTCGACCGGCATCGCCGCCAGTCGTCGGCCCTTGTCGGCCAGTCGCCAGCAGTCAGCCGATCCCTGTAAGTTCCCTGCCAGCCGCCACCAGCCAGCCGCCAACCTTCCGCCGTTAACTGCGGTAGTCGGCGTTGCAGCTGATGTAGTCGTGCGTCAGGTCCGACGCCAGCAGCCGGTAGCTGCCGGACCCGTTGCCCAGCATGATGTTGACCACGATGTCGCGCCCGGCCAGCGGTTCCTTGAGCAGCGCGTCAAAGTCCAGATTGGTGGGCTGCCCGCCCCGGAACAGCTCAACCCCGCACAGCGACACGATGACCGCCGCAGGGTTGAAGGTGGCCCCGCTGCGGCCCAGCGCCGCCACGATGCGGCCCCAGTTGGCATCGCGCCCGTACATGGCCGTCTTGACCAGTTGCGAATGGCCCACGGTGCGCGCGGCCAGTTCCGCGTCGGCGTCGTCGCGCGCGCCCGCCACGTTGATGTGGATGACCTTGGTGGCGCCTTCGCCGTCCTGCACCAGCATGTAGGCCACGTCGCCCAGCACGCCGGTAAGCGCCGCGCCCAGCACGGCCAGGTCCGCGCCGCGCGCGGCCACGCCGGATGCGCCGTTGGCCAGCCCGAACACGGTGTCGTTGGTGGATGTGTCGCCGTCCACGGTCACCCGGTTGAAGGTGGCGTCCACCGCATCGCGGAACAGGGCCTGCCAGGCGGCGGGCTCCACGTCGGCGTCGCACAGCACGGTGGCCAGCATGGTGGCCATGTTCGGGCAGATCATGCCCGCGCCCTTGGCCATGCCCACCAGGGTCACCGTGCCGCCGGAAAGCTCCACCGTGCGCGAGGCGAACTTGGGAAAGGCGTCGGTGGTCATGATGGCTTTGGCGAAATCTTCCGGGCCTTTCCGGCCAAGGTCCGCCGCAAGGGCGGGCACGGCGGCGGCCCACTTGTCCATGGGCAGTTGCGAGCCGATGACACCCGTGGACGCGGGCAGGATGTCCTGCGGCGCAAGGCCGGTGGCGGCGGCCACCAGTTCCAGCGTGGCGCGGCAGTTGCCCAGCCCCTCGTCGCCGGTGCAGGCGTTGGCCTGGCCGGAATTTATCAGCACCGCGCGGGCCTTGGGGGAGCGGGCCAGAATGTCGCGCGCAACCAGCACCGGGGCGGCCTGGAACAGGTTTTTGGTGAACACGGCGGCGGCCACGGCGGGGGTATCGCTGACCACCAGGGCCAGATCGTCCCGACCCGACTTTCGGAACCCGGCGCCCGTGGTGGCAAAGCGGAAGCCCTTGGGGGCCGCGCAGGGGGCGGGGGGTTCGCCGTTGGTGGTCGGGGACGCTGCCGGGGTGTCGTTGGTGGCCATACTGGCTCCGTGTTCGGCCCGGTGGGCCGGTTGTCGGGTGCGTGGGGTGCCCGCTGGCGCGTGACGGCGCGCAGGGTGTGCCGTGGCATGCAATGGCATGCCGTGGTTGCCGGGGCGTGCCTTTTGGCCATGCCGTCGCGCGGGGGTGGCGCCATCCGGCGTGCAGCGGTGCACGCCGTGCGTATTACGGGCAAGTCCCGGAAAAGTGAAGGGCGGCGCGAGAACCCCCGCGCCGCCCCTGATTGTGTGCGACTGTGCCGTACGGCGCGTTACGCGCCGCAGCACTTCTTGTATTTCTGGCCGCTGCCGCAGGGGCACGGGTCGTTGCGGCCAACTTTGGGCTCGGCTCGTCGCTCGGGCGAGGCGGACGGGGTTTCCTTCTGCGCGCCGGAATAGTTCAGGCTTTTGGGCTCTTCCTTGTGCTTGAATTCCTGCTTCAGTTCTTCGGGCGGTGCCTGTTCCTCGCGCTGGATGCGCAGGCGGGTCAGGGCGCGGAACAGGTTTTCGCGCACGCGGAACAGCATTTCCTGAAACAGTTCGAAGCCCTCGCGCTTGTATTCCTGCTTGGGGTCGCGCTGGCCGTACCCGCGCAGGCCGATGCCGTCGCGCAGGTGGTCCATGTTCAGCAGGTGTTCCTTCCAGCAGCGGTCCACTTCTTCCAGCAGGAAGAAGCGCACGATGTCGCGGTACACCTCGCCGGTGTCGCGCTTCAGTTCGTCCAGAATGGACAGCACGGCGCCGCGCGCGGTTTCGCGGTCGGGCAGGTTGCCATCCGTCCGCGGATCGTTGCCGAGGGGCAAAACGCGGGTGATGTTGAACACGTCGCGCAGGCGGGCCATGGCGTAGGCCTTGGCGTCGTCGCCCTCGTTGCCCTTGCCCTGTTCCGCATCGCCGTAGATTTCGTCGAACAGGTCGTCCATGAATTCGACGGCGGTCTCTTCAAGGTCCGCCTCCATCATGGTCTCGCGGCGCAGGGTGTAGATGACCTCGCGCTGCTGGTTCATGACGTTGTCGTAGTCCAGCAGCGTCTTGCGGATTTCGAAGTTGTGGCCTTCCACGCGCTTCTGGGCGTTTTCGATGGCCCGGCTGACCATGCGGTTCTCGATGGGTTCGCCTTCTTCCATGCCCAGCTTCTGCATCAGGCCGGAGATGCGGTCGGACCCGAACAGGCGCATCAGGTCGTCTTCGAGCGAAAGGTAGAACCGCGAAGAGCCGGGGTCGCCCTGGCGGCCCGAACGGCCCCGCAACTGGTTGTCGATGCGGCGGCTTTCGTGGCGTTCGGTGCCCAGGATGTGCAGGCCGCCGCTTTCGCGCACGCCTTCACCCAGCACGATGTCGGTACCGCGGCCCGCCATGTTGGTGGCGATGGTGACCTTGCCGTGCTGGCCCGCCTGGGCCACGATTTCGGCTTCCTGCTCGTGGTGCTTGGCGTTCAGCACGTTGTGCGGCACGCCCGTCTTCTTGAGCATGGCCGAAAGCAGTTCCGACGTCTCGATGGAGATGGTGCCCACCAGCACCGGCTGGCCGCTCTTGTGCAGCTCGCCGATGGCGGCCACGATGGCCTCGAACTTTTCACGCCGGGTGCGGTAGATGGAATCCGGATAGTCCTTGCGGACCATGGGCTTGTTGGTGGGAATGGTGATGACCTGAAGCCCGTAGATCTGCTGGAATTCCACGGCTTCGGTATCCGCCGTGCCGGTCATGCCCGCCAGCTTCTTGTACATGCGGAAGTAGTTCTGGAAGGTGATGGAGGCCAGCGTCTGGTTTTCCGCTTCCACCTTCACCTTTTCCTTGGCTTCCAGCGCCTGGTGCAGCCCGTCGCTGAAGCGGCGGCCCGGCATGAGGCGGCCCGTGAACTCGTCCACGATGACCACCTGGTCTTCGGGGGTGACGATGTAGTCCACGTCGCGCCGGAACACGTGGTGGGCCTTCAGGGCCTGCAACACGTGGTGCTGGAAGGTGATGTTGCCGGGGTCGAACAGGTTGTCGATGCCCAGCAGTTCTTCGCACCTGGCCACGCCCTCGTCGGTAAGGGTGGCGGTGCGGGCCTTTTCGTCCACGGAAAAGTGGGTTTCGGCCGAAAGTTTGGGGATGATGTCGTCAACGCGGCGGTAGAGGCCGGTGGAATCTTCCGACGGGCCAGAGATGATCAGCGGGGTGCGCGCCTCGTCGATGAGGATGGAGTCCACTTCGTCCACGATGGCGAAATTGTGTTCGCGCTGCACCAGCTGGTGCGGGTAGAACTTCATGTTGTCGCGCAGGTAGTCGAAGCCGAATTCGTTGTTGGTGCCGTACGTGATGTCGGAGCCGTAGGCTTCCTTGCGTTCCTCGTCGGACAGGCCGTGCACGATGACGCCCACGGACAGCCCAAGGAAGTTGTACAGGCGGCCCATCCACGCGGCGTCGCGCTTGGCCAGGTAGTCGTTGACGGTGACCACGTGCACGCCAAGGCCGGAGATGGCGTTCAGCACCACGGGCAGGGTAGCCACAAGGGTCTTGCCTTCACCGGTCTTCATTTCGGCGATGCGGCCTTCGTGCAGCACCATGCCGCCCACCAACTGCACGTCGAAGTGGCGCATGTTCAGGGCGCGCTTGCCCGCCTCGCGCGTCAGCGCAAAGACTTCGGGCAGCAGGTCGTCCAGGCTGCGGCCGTTCTGGGCCTGTTCGCGGTATTCGGCAATGCGCGCCGGAAAGTCTGCGTCGGCAAGGGCCTGCATCTGCGGTTCCAGAGCGTTGATGGCCTCGACGTGGGCACGGCAGCGCTTGATGTAGCGGTCGTTGGAAGAGCCGAAGATGCTTTTGAACAGGGTATCGAACATTCCTTCTCCCGAAAGGTGGAGGCGATGAAAACGCGGGGCGGCGATGGCCGGTTGCCGCGCATAAGGCCCCGCGCGGGGGCGGGGCTGGCGATGGCCGCAGGGCCGATGTGCGGGCGGTTCGGCTGCACCTGCGGATGGCGCACTGCACCCCCTGTACGACAGAGGAATGAAGCCTGTGCCGCGCGGCGTGTGGCCGAACCCACCTCAGATAAGTCAAATACTTGCGATTGGCAATGCGCGCACCCCTGATTCACGCGCATTCCACCGTAATGACAGGCAATCGTGACGCAGATTCGCGTGCCGGACAATGCAGGTGCGGGGTGTTGGCGCCGGTGCGCGGCCAGATGGCATGCACAACCGGCGGGCGGCAGCCCCGGACATGACGTGCCGGTGGTGCCGCCCGCGAGGATGCACGAAAAAGGCGACGCGGATGCGGGCCGGACTAGGAGTGCGGCACGCCCACCACGTCCAGCCAGTGCAGCACGCGCACGTTGGGGGGCGCAGTTGCGGCCAGTTGCAGGGTGCAGCCACTGCACCCCGTCAGTACGGTGATGTCCGGCGTCCGTGCGGCATGGGGCGTGCCGGTTGGGGCTTCGGGTGCGGATGCCGACGCAGATGCCGGGGAAGGCACGGGAGAGGATGCGGGCGCGGACGCGGCGGTGCGCTCCGGCAGCAGTGCGTTCCAGCAGGCATCGGCCACGGTGCGTGAAAGGTCGGGCGCGGCCAGTTGCAGCACGCCGCCCATGCCGCAGCAGTTCACCCCGCCGGGGGCGCGCATGCGGTTGCCCAGCAGGGCGCGCAGCCATACGGCATCCGGGTCGGTGCCCTTGCGGTGGCAGGGCTGATGGTAGCGCACGGGCGCGGGGGCACCGGCTTCAGGCAGGGCCGGGGCATCGGTGGTGATGCGGAACGCGGCCTCGCCCCACAGGGTGGACAGGGGGCGCAGGGCGGCGGTCCACGCCTCGCGCTCGCCGTCCTGCCAGTCGAGGTCGGCGTGGCCGGGGTATTCGGACAGGCCGTGGTGGCAGGTGGCGCAAAAGGTGACCAGCAGCGGGCGGCCTGCGGCGCGCCAGGCGTCCAGGTTGCGGGCGCGGGCCGCAGCGGCGGCGTCCGGGATGCCCGCATGTTCCAGGGTGGAGCCGCAGCAGGTGAAGGATTCTTCATCGCCCTGGGCGGGCGCGGGGTGGCCCAGCCAGCGCAGCAGGGCGCGGGCCGTGTCCTTCCAGCGGGGGCGGATGCGCCGGGCGGTGCACCCGGCAAAGAGCATGGCCGGGGGACGGGCGGCCTCGCCGCGCGGTGCGTTGTCCGCCGCGTCGTTGCGCATTCCCTCGGGGCCGTCGCTGCCATGCGGGCTTTCCGGTATTGCCCGGTCGGCAACTATCGCCACTATCCACGGGGCGGGCGGCGGCGGGGGCAGCATGGCCGAGGCGGACCGCAGCATGTGCTGCACGCCGTCCGGCACCACGGCGCCGGGCACCACGCGGGTCATCTGGGCCAGCGCGGGCCACAGCAGGCGGCCATGCTCTATCCATTGCTTCCACAGCCACTGCTGCCAGTTGGGATGCCGGGCGCGCAGGGCGGCCAGCGCCTGCGGCACCGACAGCCCCTGCGGACAGATGGCCGCGCAGCGCCCGCAGGACAGGCAACGGTCGGCCAGTTCGCGCGCGGGCTTCAGGCCAAGGCGCCCCGGTTCGTCGCGCAGGGCGGCGAACACCAGATGCTTGGCGCGGGGTGAAAGTTCTTCCTGCCCGGTGGTCAGAAAGGCGGGGCACACGGCGGTGCACTGGCCGCACAGCAGGCAGGCGCGGGGCTGCCCGGCGGTGTCGCCCGCCGTGGTGCCGTGCGGCATGGATTTGGAGGAGGTGTCCGTGCTCATGGTGTGTTGCCGCCCCCTAGGGGCGCTTATAAATTAGGATTTTTGCTCCGTTGGCAAGGAAAACGAGTCAGCCATTAGGGAGTATACTCTTCTTGTATTCGACCGACATGGCAGGCGAAGTTTGACGAAGCCAACGGACGAAAAGACAATTTAGAAGTGCCCCTAGTACGCTTTATCAGGATTCATGATCCCCAGCGGGTCGAAGGCGTGCTTCACCTGGCGCATCAGTTCCGTTTCCAGGGGCGAGAGTTGCAGGTGCAGGAATTCCTTCTTGGCCATGCCCACGCCGTGCTCGCCGGAAAGGGTGCCATCCATGGAGCGGACAAGGTGCATGACCTCCACGGTGGCGGCATCGGCGCGGGTGGTTTCCGACGGGTCTGCCCCGTCGTACATGATGTTTACGTGGATGTTGCCGTCGCCCACGTGGCCGTACGTGAGGATGGGCAGGTCGTGCGCCTGCGCGATGGCCCGGATGCCGGTCAGCGCGTCCAGCAGGCGGCCGCGCGGCACGGCGATGTCCTCGCCGATCTTGTTGGGCCGCACCAGGTACGACGAAGGGCTGATGCCGCGCCGCATGGCCCACAGGGGTTCTTCCTCGTCGTGGCCCACGCCGTGGGCGGACCATACCGGCGGTTCGTTGCCGGATGTGCCAGCGCTGGTGTGAAGGGCGTCGTGCATGCGGCGCACCTCCAGCGGCAGCGATTCGCGGCTGCCGTCCAGGCGGATCAGCAGCGCGCCGCGCACGCTGTCGGGCCACGGGGGCGTCTGGCGGCGGGCCACGCAGTCCAGCACTTCCGGGCTCAGGAATTCCAGCGCCACCGGCAGGATGCCCGCGCGAAAGATGCGCCGCACCCCGTGCATGGCCGCTTCCATGGAGGCGAAACCGGCCAGCAGGGTGGCCGTGGCCTGCGGCAGGGGCAGGAGCTTCAGCGCGATGCGGGTGACGATGCCCAGCGTGCCTTCCGACCCCACGAACAGGCGGGTAAGGTCCAGCCCCACCACGTTCTTGTGGCAGCGGCCACCGGTGCGCAGCACCTTGCCGCCGGGCAGCACCGCCGTCAGCCCCAGCACGTATTCGCGGGTGACGCCGTACTTCAGGGCACGCATGCCGCCCGCGCAGGTGGCCACGTTGCCGCCGATGGTGGAAATGTCGATGCTGGCCGGGTCCGGCGGGTAGAACAGGCCGCGCGCCTCCACGGCGCGTTGCAGGTCGGAGGTGACCACGCCCGGCTCCACCTCGGCCACGAAGTCGTCGTCCGCGATGTCGAGGATGCGGTTCATGTGCAGCAGCGAGACCACGATGCCGGGCCGGGCGGGCACGCATGCGCCCACCTGGTTGGAGGCGCGGCCCCGTGCGTACACGGGCAGGCCTTCCGCCTGGGCCAGGCGCAGCAATTCCACCACCTGTGCTTCGGTGGTGGGGCGTACCACGGCCAGCGGGGTGCCCATGCGGCGGCCCGCGTCGGTGGCGAAGATCAGGGTCTGTTCCGGCGTGAGCAGCAGCGAATCGCCGGGAAAGATGTCGCGCAGGGAGCGTTCCTGCGTGGTGCTGAGATGGGGGGCTTGGGTGGACACGGGGCTATCCGGCTGATGCGGTTGGGGATTGGCTGGGAGATGGCCGAGGGGAGGGGGATGATTCAAGGGCGCCAGTGCGACCTGGATTTTTTTGGAGTTGGCAAGCAATGATTTGCAGGGATACTCTAGGGGTGTTTCTAAATTAGGCTGTTCGTTCGTTGGCAAGGAAAGCAAGCCTGCCATGAGGGAATATACTCTGTTCGTATTTGACCGAAATGGCAGGCGAAGCTTGACGCCGCCAACGGGCGAAAAGACAATTTAGAAACATCCCCTAGAATCGGGCCAGTTCGCGCTCCGTATCCCGGTCGGCGGCGCGGCGCTTCAGGTCCTCGCGCTGGTCGTGCAGTTTCTTGCCGCGACCCACGGCGATTTCCACCTTCACCCGGCCCTTGCTGAAGTGCAGGTTCACCGGCACCACGGTCAGGCCCTTCTGGGCCACGCGCAAGGCCAGCGTGTCGATCTGCTTGGCGTGCATCAGCAGCTTGCGGTCGCGGTCGGGGTCGTGCTGGGCGTAGCCCGCGTTGTCGTACGGGGCGATGTGCAGGCCCACCAGAAAGGCTTCGCCGTTGCGGAAATCCACGTAGCTGTCGCGGAAGTTCACGTGGCCCGCGCGCAGGCTTTTGACCTCCGAGCCGGTCAGCACAAGGCCCGCCTCCATGAAATCGTCGAGTTCATAGAGATGCCGGGCCTTCTTGTTCTGGGCGATGTGGGAGGGCGAGTTTTTTTTGCTCATATATTTTGGGAATGTTCGTGCGGTTGCAGGCGCGCGTGGGGGGGGAGAACCCCGGCGGGGCGGTGGCGGATGGCCGGTGGGCGGCGGCTGCATGTCGAAACGTGAGCCGGGTGCCGGTGCCGCGCGGTGATGTGGCGCGCAAGGGGTTTCAAGACCAGAAATCGGCGGGAATGGCAAGGGTTGGGGGCGGGGCGCTGCGCTGAGGGGAGAGACAAGGCGAGGTCGTGCGCGGTTGCACCCGGCTTCTACGAAGGCACGACTGCCTTTGTGAACACCCTCGATCTCGTTATGTCTCCGACGGGTAGGATGTCGCGCAGTTCCTCTAAATGCGGCCTCTACGAAGACAGTCCTGCCCTGCTGAACACGCCCGATTTCGTTATGTCTCCGACGGGCAAGGGGCCGCAGAGCGGCGGCCCCTTGCAACCCCGCGCTCCAGGGGGGCTTCGCCAGCTCTGCTATCTTCATCCGTAAGACTCGCGTTTCACGCTCGCCTAACGGCTGAAGTCCCTGGACCCCCAGCGTTTCCTGCGCGGCGTCCCTTCGGCGGCAGCTTCCCTCCGGCGCCGGGGCGCCTTCGGGTGATCTGCCGCCGGTGACGCCAATGCGCGCATGGCTCCCGCAGCCACTGCCACGCGAGGGTGCCTTTACCCATGCCCCCGTTGCGACGCATGTGCCGCCGCCAAAGCCCGGCGTCACAAGCTTCTACGCACATCACGTTGCCGTCTTCACTGGCGTTCACTCCAAGCGGCAGACCAAGCCCCATGGCGTGTTCATATCAACCAAGCACCGGCACGCATTTTTTCTTGGTCACATACTGATTACTTCAAATCATTCGTCCTTCGTCCCCCCCGTACTCGCAAGCGCAGCACAACGTACCCTGCAGGTCAAGGCTGCGGGAGATTCGCGCACATCGCATTCCCGTCGCCAGATCACCCGGAGGCGCTTTGCGCCGTAGGGAAGCTGGCGGCGAAAGGAATGCGGTGCAGGAAGAGTGGAGATAAAGGCACTGGAGCTATGCCGGGATACCGAGAGCATTGCGCGCATACGCATTCAGGCGGGCAGATCGCCCGAGGCGCGCCAGCGCCGCAGGGAAGCTGCCCGGCGTAAGAA
>NZ_JBDXXH010000004.1:0-115941 GCF_040373385.1 Nitratidesulfovibrio sp.
GAAGGCCCCGGTGAGCAATCACCGGGGCCTTCCTGCGTTCGGCACCATGGAAGCGCGATGGGGGCGGGGATAGGGCGGGGGGACGGATGGGCCGGGGGGCTTGAGCAGGGCAGGCACGGGCAGGATATCTCGCGGGTGGTGAATACGCTTCGCGTGGTGTGCGATGCGTACCCGTGTGTTTCTCTGTGGTTGCAATCTGGTGGCAGTGCAACGTCCTCAGAACCCCATGTTTTCCGGAAGCGGCAGCTGGTGCGCTACGGAAGGGATGCAGCCCGTGCGTCTGCAAGTGTGCACTGATGAAAGGTAGGGATAACACTCATTGTCAGCGCGGGTTCTTGGACTTAACTTGATCGGGATTCTGTTGACTGCGCGCTCGAACATCTGGCCGCCGCATGGCTGCCCCTTTTTTCACCTTTCGTCGGTTGCCTTGGGGGGGAACATGTTCCGCAAGTTTACCATCGCCAAACGCATCTATGCCCTGTTCTTCATCATGACCCTGTTTCTGGCCGGGATGGCCATGGGGTTGTACTGGGTGGCCGATCACATTGCCGGGGCGGGCATTGCAACCGCCAAAGAGGCCATGCTCTCGGCCGAGAAGAACCGCATTCAGGCCCTCACGCATGCCCTGGCCGTATCCCTGGGGGATTTGTCCGCAGGGCTCGGCGAAGAGGAGCAGCGCCAGGTTATCGGCAAGGGCGTCGAGCGGGTACGCTTTGAAGCGGACCAGTCCGGCTATTTCTATGTCTACAAGGGAACCGTGAACGCCGCACACCCCGTGCAGAAGCAACTGGTGGGCAAGGACCTGGGCGACACCAGGGACCGCGAGGGCAAGTACTACGTGCGTGAACTTTCGCGCGTGGCCGCTGCGGGCGGAGGCTTCGTTACTTTCGTATTCCCGAAGCCGGGCATGGGCGACCAGCCCAAGCTGGGGTATGCCGAAAGCATTCCGGGTACACCCTTCTGGGTGGGCACCGGCATCTACCTCGACAATATCCAGGCCGCCGAAGCACAGGTGGCCGATTCCATGGAGCAGGTACGCACCCGCGAGGTGCTGTACACCTACGCCGTTGTGCTGGGGCTGCTCTTGTTCGTGGGGCTGCCGGTGGCCTACCTGCTGGCGCGGTCCATTGTGCTGCCGCTGCGCGAGGCCACCCGCACCGCGCAGGACATAGCGGCGGGCGATCTTGACCGCCACATTGCCGTGGAGGGCGAGGACGAGGTGTCCGCCTTGCAGTCGGCCCTGGATGTGATGGTAACCACCCTGCGTAGCAACATCGAGCGCATGAGCGCCCAGCAGGACGAGGCGCGCCGCCTGGCCGCAAACGCCAGCGAGGCCGCCCGCAACGCCGACGAGCAGGCCCGCACTGCCATGGCCTCCAAGGAGGGCATGCTGGAGGCGGCAGTACGGTTGCAGCGCATGACCGAAGACCTTGGCGTGTCCGCGCGCGAACTGGCCAGCCGTTCGGCCACCCTGTCAGAGGGGTCGCGCGCGCAGACCACCCGCGTGGCCGAAACTGCCACCGCCATGGAGCAGATGAATGCCTCGGTCATGGATGTGGCCCGCAGCGCCGCCGATGCCGCCCGCGAGACGGAAGCCTCGCGCGAGCGTGCCCGCCAGGGGGCAGAGGCCGTCACTGCCACCATGGACGCCATGGGCGAACTGCGCCAGCTTGCCGAAACCCTGCACGAGAACATGCGCAGGCTGGGCGGCCAGTCCGAGGCCATCGGCACCGTCATGAGCGTCATCAACGACATTGCGGACCAGACCAACCTGCTGGCCCTCAACGCCGCCATCGAGGCCGCCCGCGCCGGTGACGCCGGACGTGGCTTTGCCGTAGTGGCCGACGAGGTGCGCAAGCTGGCCGAAAAGACCATGAACGCCACCCGCGAGGTGGGCGAGACCATCAAGGGCATCCAGTCGCTGACCGCGGCCAATGCCCGCAGCATGGATGATTCGCTGCGGGCCATGGAGCTGGCGGAGCGTCGTTCCGCCGATTCTGGCGAGGTGCTGCGCGGCATTCTGGACATGGCCGTGCGCGTCACCGGGCAGGTCCAGGCCATTGCCGCCGCCGCCGAGCAGCAGTCCGCCGCGTCGGAACAGATTACCCGCAGCCTGGCCCAGGTGGATGGCATCGCTCGCGACAACGGTCGTCTGGTCACCGAGGAGGACAAGGAAATCCACGATCTCGGGCGCATGGCTGAAGACCTGCGCGGGCTGGTGACGGAGTTGCAGCGCAAGGCCGGATAACCCGGCTGGCGTGCGCGCCGGTTTTCTCCTTCCCCCACCGCACGCAAGACGGCCCCGGCAGCATGCAGCTGCCGGGGCCGTCGTCGTTTCCGTCCTGCTGGCGCAGCCTACATTGCGTCGCTGGCGTCCAGCTGGTTGATCTGGTCTTCCACGGCCTGTTCCAGTTCGCGGGGCAGACCCATGATGTCCACGTTCAGGAAGCCGCGCACGATGGTCGAGGTGGCTTCGTCCTCGTCCAGGCCGCGCGCCATGAGGTATTCGATCTCTTCCTGCGCGATCTTGCCGACGGCCGCCTCGTGGGACAGTTCCACGCCGTCCACGGTGCCTTCCAGCTCCGGAATGGCGTGGATGATGCCGTTGCCGAGGATCAGCCCCTTGCACTCCAGGTGGCCGCGCGCGGGTACCTGATAGGCACCGATGTGCCCCCGGTTGATGATGGTGCCGCCGGTGGTCAGGGTGCGGGCGATGATTTCGCCGCGCGTGTCGGGCGCGTTGAGCAGGATGCGGTTGCCCGTGTCCACGTACGAGCCTTCCGGCGCCACGATGACCGAGTTGAACCGCGCCACCGACCCGCGCCCGGCAAGGGTGAGGGTGGGGTACATCTGCAAGTCCTTCACGGGCTTGAGCAGCACGTAGTTGTTCACCAGTACCGCGTCTTCCTCAAGCATCCCGGCGGAGCGCGGGCGCACCGCCGTGTCTTCGCCCCAGTTGTGGATCATGGTGAAGGTGAGCTTGCCGCCCTTGTGCACGAAGAATTCGGAGACGCCCAGGTGCGCCGCCTCGCGCGTGCCGTGGGCCGTGGCGCAGCCGGTGATGATGTGCATCTCGGCGCCTTCTTCCACGATGACCACGTTGTGCACGTTCTGGCCCACGCCGTTGCCCTTGATGAACAGGCACGACTGCACGGGCGCCTCGATCTTGGCCCCCTTGCGGGCGCGGATGAAGTAGCCGCCGTGCAGGTGTTCCGCCGCCGCGCGGGTGTATTCGTCGCGGTTGGGATCCACCATCTTCCAGAAGTATTGCGGCAGGCCGTCATAGGTCTTGAGGGCCTGCTTGATGTCCATCAGCTCCAGGCCTTCCTGGGTGGACTTGCAGTGCACGCCGCTGTGGTTCATGTGCATGAACGAGCCGCTGCGCTCCTTGGCATTCACGTCGATGCCCGCGTACAGCAGCCGCTTGCGGTCGAATTCGTCCAGCGTGGAAAGGTCGGGGATGGTATCGGCCTGCGCCCCTTCGAAGCTGTAGCGGGTAAGGTCCACGTTCTTGAAAGCCATGGCTACAGCGCCTCCTTGATCTGGCCGAGCGATGCGTCGCTGTCGAGGCAGCGCAGGCATTCCTGATAGCCGTACTTGCTGACGTGGTCGAGGATGTCGCGGGGGCGCGCCTCGCAGCACAGGTGCCCGTCGTACATCACCTGGCCCCGGTCGGCATTGACGTATTCGAGAATGTAGCCGGTGTGGGTGATGATCAGGCCGGAGGTCTTGCAGCGGGCCTTGTGCTGCTTCATGGAGCAGGACGCGGGGGGCATGCCGTCCAGCAACTGTCGGGCGGTCTGGCCGATGAGGGCCATGTTCTCGAGGTCCACGCCCGATTCCGGTTCGTCGAACAGCACAAGGTCGGGCCGCTGGGCCATGAGCTGGAGCATTTCGGACCGCTTGATCTCGCCGCCGGAGAACCCGGCGTTGACGTCACGCTCCAGGAACCGGTCGAAGTTCACCTTGCGGGCCAGGTCTTCCACGTCCACTTCACGCTCGCGGGCGCACATCTTCACCAGCAGGCCGGTCTTCAGGCCGTGGATGGTGGGCGGGCGCTGGAACGACATGCCGATGCCGAGGCGGGCGCGCTCGTACATGGGGGCATGGGTGATATCCTGCCCCTTGAAGAGTATCTGGCCCTGGGTGACGGTATAGTTGGCGAAGCCCATGAGGGTCATGAGCAGGGTGGTCTTGCCGGAGCCGTTGGGACCAAACAGGATGAAGGTCTCTCCGGCTTCTATCTTGAGATCGATGCCTTTCAGAACCTCTACGTCGCCGATGCAGACGTGCAGGTCGCGTATTTCGAGCATGATGGACCCCTTGCGATGTTTTGCGCGGTGTGCGGCCCGGCGCGTGTTCCCGTTGCGGCCCCCTTCGCGGTGGCGAAGGAGCGGCATGACGGGCGAAACGGCGCAAACCGCCGCGCGGCAGCCCGAAACTTATGCGGCATACCCCCCGGTAAGTCAATGCGAGGAACCCTGCGGAAAACGTGAGGAAGCACTCGCATCCTGGCGGAAAGAAAGGGAGGGCGGTTGGGCCACGTCGCCGCACGGGGGCGAGCGAAGGATGCAACGGCAAGGTTGTGTGTGGGGGGAGCGGACCGTCAGCGGGGATGCGCGGCGAGGTGGCGGAGTGAGAGGCAGCTTGCAGGGCGAATGATGGTGCGCGGCAGGGCGTGCGCCCGGCCTGCGCCCCGCCGGTCATGCCTCCGGGTCGTGCGGGGCGCGGATGACACCTCGGCCCCGGCCCTCGGGAAACCGGCAGTAGTAGCAGCGGCCCTTCTGGCGGAACAGCGGCAGCAGCACGAACCCGGCCACGAAGCCGCCCAGGTGCGCCCACCATGCGATGCCTGCGCCGTCACTGCCCAGCGAGGTCAGTCCGGACAGCAATTGGGTGACGAACCATATGCCCAGGTAGACCACGGCGGGCAGGTCGAAAATCAGCGGGATGAACAGCAGCGGCACCAGCGTGGTGACCCGCGCGTGCGGATACAGCAGGAAGTACGCCCCCAGTACCCCGGCGATGGCCCCGGACGCCCCCACCACCGGCACGGTGGACGAGGCGGAGAAGACCATGTGCGTCAGCAGCGCCGCCAGCCCGCACGTGAGGTAGAAGATCATGAAGCGCACCGGCCCCATGACGTCCTCTATGTTGTCGCCGAAGATCCACAGCGTCCACATGTTGACCAGAAAGTGGCCCCAGCCGCCATGCAGGAACATGTGCGCGGCGAAGGCGATGAAGCCCCCCGGCGGGTAGCCGGAGGTCAGCGCCCAGTCCGGGTGGGCGAAGCGGGCGGGCACCACCCCCAGGACGTGGAACAGGCGCAGGGTTTCGCCCGGCGTCAGCGTCTGCTGCCACAGGAACACCGCGAGATTGACGGCAAGAATGCACCACACCGACCACGGGGTGTGCACGCGGGGGATGGTGTCGCGCAGGGGAAACATGCGCTAGCGTCTCATGCCTGCCACAGCGAGGCAAGGTGCGCGGCCAGGCGGGCATCGCGCGCGGCGCGCAGGCGGGCCAGTTCGGCCACCAGGCCGCGCGTGCGGCGGGCCAGGTCTTCCGGCGTGCCGGAATTGTCCACCACCAGGTGGCAGGCGCGCATCTTGTCGGCCTCTGGCCATTGCCAGGCCTCCATGGCGGCGATCATGTCCGGCGGCCAGCCGCGATGCGTTTCCAGCCTGCGGGCGCGTTCGGCAAAGGGGCAGTGCACCCCGACGAGAAGAACATTCGGCAGGATGTTCGGCTGTGTGCCCGTCTTCCAGCCCGCCTCCAGAAACAGCGGCACCTCGGCCACGGCCACGGGCGCGCCCGCCGCCTCTGCCTGCGTGAAGAACTGGTCCATGTCGTGCCGGGCCAGGGGGTGGATCATGTCCTCCACCTCGCGGCGCAGGGCGGTGTCCACGCGCATGGCTTCGAACAGGGCGCGTTTGTCCACCGGTCCGGCGGGGTCGGGCACGAAACGGTCTCCGTAGCGGCCCCGCAGCATGTGGTGCCCGCCGCCGCCCGGCTCGTACAGCCGTGCCACGGCGGCGTCGGCGCTCCACACCGGCAGGCCTGCCTCGTCCGACTGGCCAAGCATGCGCAGGAGGGCGGACTTGCCGCAGCCCGGCGACCCGGTCACCACCACCCGCTGCATGCGCCGCGACAGGCGCAGCGCCAGCGCGGCGAAGTCCGGCGGGGGCGGGCAGGTGAAGTGCATGTCATCGCCCGTTTCCGGGTGGCGGAAGGACAGGTGCCAGGCGTGCAGCATCTGGCGCGGGGGAAATTCCGGCAGTTCGCGACCACCGGGCGGCACGGTGTCCGCCGGGCCGTACACGGCGTCCTGCCACAGGGGGTGTCCCAGATGGGCCATGTGCACCCGTATCTGGTGGGTGCGCCCGGTGAAGATGCGCACCGCCACCAGGGCGAAGCGCCCGTCCGGGTCGGCCAGCAGCACCCGCCACGCCGAGCGGGCGGGCTTGCCGCCCCGGTTTTCCGGCACCACGGCCATCTTGACCTTGTGCAGCGGGTGGCGACCGATGGGCGCGTCGATGTCGCCTGCCGCCGTGGGCACGCCGTGCACCAGGGCCAGGTATTCCTTGTGCACCTGCCGTTCCGCGAAGGCGCGCGACAGTTCCAGCCGCACCGCCTCGGTCAGGGCCACCAGCAAAAGACCGCTGGTATCCTTGTCGATACGGTGTACGATGCCGGGGCGAAAGCCCTCTTGCGCGGCCAACTCGGGAAAGTGGCGCACCAGCCGGTGCACCAGCGTGCCTTCCGGGCAGCTGGGGCAGGGGTGCACGGTGAGTCCGGCGGGCTTGTCCAGCACGGCGATGGCCGCGTCGCGGTACAGAACGGCCAGTTCGCCGTCTTCGGGAGTGACCTTGGCAACGGGCACGGCAAGGACGAGGGTGACCGTTTGCCCCGGCTCCACGCGGGTGTTGGGCACGGTGCACGCGCGGCCCTGCACGGAGGCAGCTCCGTCGCGGATGGCCCGCTTGACCTTCTCGCGCGAGACGGCGTCGCCGTGACCGTCCCTTTCACGCAGTTCGGCCATGACGTCGCCCAGAAAGCGGTCCAGCCGCTGCCCGGCGTGTTCGGGGCCGACGGTGAAGGAATGGGTGCGCGTTTCTGCCGGAGGGGGGGGTAAATTCGACATGTTTGGCAACGGTTGTGCTTTCGCTTGACCGACGGGGGCGTGTTTTTTACAACCTGTTCGTTTGGGGGGCAAGCGTCCCCGCACACCGAGACAGACAAGGAGACCTATCGTGGCCGTAACCGTGGTGAATCATCCGCTGGTCAAGCACAAGCTGGGCATCCTGCGCCAGCACGACGTGCCGGTAAGCGAGTTCCGGGCCATTTCCAACGAAATATGCCGCCTGCTTACCTACGAGGCCACCAAGGACCTCGAAACGGAGAAGGTCACCATACAGGGGTGGGCCGGGCCTGTCGAGGTGGACCAGATCCGCGGCAAGAAGATCACCGTGGTGCCCATCCTGCGTGCCGGCCTTGGCATGCTGGACGGCCTGCTGGACATGATTCCCGGTGCCAAGGTGAGCGTTGTCGGCATGTTCCGCAACGAGGAAACTCTTGAGCCCGTGAAATATTACGTGAAGCTGGCCAAGAACATCGAAGAGCGCATGGCCATCATCATTGATCCCATGCTGGCCACCGGCGGCACCCTGAACGCCACCATCGACCTGCTGAAGGAAGCGGGCTGCCCGCAGATCAGGGGCCTGTTTCTGGTGGCCGCGCCGGAAGGCATCAAGAAGGTCACCGATCGTCACCCCGACGTGGACATCTATGTGGCGGGCGTGGACGAGCGGCTCAACGAGCACGGATACATCCTGCCCGGCCTTGGTGATGCGGGCGACAAGATATTCGGCACCAAATAGGGCGCACCACGGGGCGGGACAGCATATGTCCCGCCCCTTTTTACGGGGGGGCCTCGCCGCTCCCCGCCGTGTGCCCGCATCCGGGGGGACACGGCACGGACCCAGGTTTTCCGCAGCAAGGCGGCAGGGCGTTTGCCCGGACCGATCCTTGGCGATCGGCCAGGCCAGGCGCCCCGCAACGGCCCAACGTCCGCGCGCCGCGCGCATGCACACACCACATCAGCACTTTTCGGAGAGGGCAATGGCCAGAAAGACCATCCAGGTGGAGGAGAAGGTACCGTTTCTTCAGGGTATTCCCCTGAGCTTCCAACACCTTTTCGCAATGTTCGGGGCATCCGTTCTGGTGCCCACCCTGTTCAAGATAGACCCGGCCATAGTGCTGCTGATGAACGGCATCGGCACCCTGATCTACCTCGTGCTCTGCAAGGGCAAGGCCCCGGCCTTCCTGGGGTCCAGCTTCGCCTTCCTGTCGCCGGTGTTCGTGGTGCTGGGCGCGGACCCGACCATGTGGGGGGCCAACTACTCCTACGCGCTGGGCGGGTTCATCGCCTCGGGCTGCATCTTCATCGCCGTGGCCCTGATCATCTGGAAGTTCGGGCCGGACTGGATCGGCGTGGTGCTGCCGCCCGCCACCATGGGGCCCATCGTGGCCCTGATCGGCCTTGAACTGGCCGGGGTGGCCACCGGCATGGCGGGCGTCATGCCCGACGCCAATGGCGTGTACAATTCCACCGCCATCATCATTTCCATGACCACCCTGCTCACCGTGGCCTTCGGCTCGGTGCTGTTCCGGGGCTTCATGGCCATCATCCCCGTGCTGACCGGCATCGCCGTGGGCTACGTGGTGTCCATGGCCCTTGGCGCCGTGAACTTCGGCGGCGTGGCCACCGCCCCTGTGCTGGCCACCCCCACGATGTACGTGCCCAAGTTTGACATCAACACCATCCTGATCATCATTCCCGCCGCGCTGGTGGTCATTTCCGAGCACATCGGCCACCTGGTGGTCACCGGCAACATCGTGCAGCGCGACCTGACCCGCGACCCCGGCCTGCACCGTTCGCTCATGGGCGACGGCGTGTCCACCGTGCTGTCCGGCTTCTTCGGTTCCGTGCCTACCACCACCTACGGCGAAAACATCGGCGTCATGGCCATCACCCGCGTGTACTCGGTGTGGGTCATCGGCGGCGCCGCCGTCATCTCCATCCTGCTGGCCTTCGTGGGCAAGCTGTCCGCGCTCATCCAGTCCATCCCCACCCCGGTCATGGGCGGCATCTGCATCCTGCTGTTCGGCGTCATCGCCGCCTCGGGCATCCGCATGCTGGTGGAATCGCGCGTGGACTACTCCAAGCCCGCCAACCTCACCCTGACTGCCATCGTGTTCATCACCGGCATCAGCGGCGTGCCGGTGCAGGTCGGCTCGGTGCAGCTCAAGGGCATGGCCCTCGCCACCGTGGTGGGCATGATCCTGTCGCTGATCTTCCACGTGCTGGATCGCAGCGGGGTGGCCAGCAGCCAGACCGATTTGTAAGAGTACTTGGAGATAATCGGGGGAAGGAAAGGGGCTTTGGCGCTCTGCGGTCGTCATCCGTAAGACTCGCGTTGCGCGCTCGCCTAACGGTTGCCGCTCCCTCCCGCAAACGTTTCATTTGGTCTTTTGCATCCCCGTCGCAGTAACGCGGCGGGGATGTTTTCTTTGTGAACGATGAGGCGGGATGGTGCTGAATCGGGAGGTTGGACGATATGTTCATAAAAAGATATTGTTCAGAAAATATGAACATGCTAATTAGATGAACAAAGACGTGCGACATCAAAGGAGACAGAAGTGGAATCCAAGGAAAACAGCATCATCCGGCGATGCGTCGAGCAACTGAAGGCCGTGGCTGGTGTGGACGTGACGGGGCAGGTTGCGGAATTCGCGCTGGACAGGGGATTCGATCTGGCTCTTGACGTGTCTGGAAAAGGTGCAACTGCTGCTCGTTACATCGTCGAAGTCAAGACGCGTTTCAACAAGATGTCGTTTGAATTGATTCGCCAGCGCTTTCTGCTCGTTGGTGGCGAAGGTGCCAGGCCTTTGCTGTTTGCGGACTTCATCTCCAGGAAGCTTGCCGAACAATGTCGGGCCGAGGGGGTGGAATTTGTCGACAGTGTCGGGAACATGTTCATAAATCTTGATTGGCTGAAGGTGTATGTTGCCGGTAATGAAAACGATGCGAAGGTAGACGCCAGGGCCTCGCTAGCAAGTGTTGCAGCAATGAAAGTAACGTACGCACTGCTGGTGAAGAAGGATAGCGCCGGGGTGCCGCTGCGTGACATGGCGCGATGGGCGGGGGTGTCGCTTGGTAGCGTGGCTGCCGTGTACAAGGAATTGCGGGCGCAGGGGTTCCTGCGCGTGCGCGGTGGCCCTGATGGGGAAACCCGTGATCTGCTTGGCATGCAGCGTCTTTTTGACCGCTGGATAGCCGGATACGAGGACAGGCTGAGGCGAAAGCTTGTCGTCGGGGTATACAGGACGGCGGGAGGGGCGGTGGCTGAATTGCCGGAACGCCTGGCTGGGGGAAGGGGGGAAGGTATCCTGATCGGCGGGGAGTTGGGGGCGACCTTGCTTGAACGGGGCATACTGCATCCTGGCGCCGCAACATTGCATATTCCGGACACGATAGTCGACGCACGGAAGTTGGCGGTGCAACTCCGGCTGATTCCGGACAAGGGGGGGAATGTCACGTTCCTGAAGACGTTCGGTGATCTCAATGGGGGCGGAGGGGAGAAGGGATACCCGGAACTGGTCAATCCCCTATTGTTGTATGCGGAACTGCTCCGGATCAATGACCCGCGTACAAGAGAATTCACGGAGAAATTCCACAGCGCCAGGATAAAGGGGGTGTATGAAGCATGATCGAGCAAGGGGAGTACGAGGCTCTGCGCGATTTCGTGGGTGTTGCGGAAGGGCGACAGGTACCGTTTGTCCTGATTGGGGCCGGGGCACGGCTGCTGCTCATCGACTGGAAGGACAATGTGTATGACAGGCGCCGTACAGAGGATTGGGACTTTGGCGTCCAGTTGGCTGACTGGAGTGCTTTTGGCGGATTGCATGCGGCATTGCTGGGGTCTGGAAATTTCGCAGCCTGCAATGTTATGCATAGGGTAAAGCACCATTCGGGCGTCACGGTGGATTTTGTGCCTTTTGGCGACATTGAGAAGCCGGAAGGGGTCGTGACATGGCCGGATAGCGCGGTAATGACCGTGTGTGGATTCCCGGAGGCGATGCGGCACGCGAAACGTATTGATGTCGGACATGGCGTGAGCGTGCCCATTGTGACGGTGCCGGGCTTCGTTCTGCTGAAACTGTTTTCGTTCAGTGAACGTTGCGGCAATGATAAGGCAAAGGACCTTCAGGATATTCACTATGCGGTCAGTTGCTACGGAACAGGTCGGGAAGAAAGGATATTTGACGAGTTGAGCGACATGCTGGCGCAAGGCGCGCTGGGTTTTGACCGCGCGGGCGCATACCTGCTCGGAAAGGATGTGGCGGGCATTGCCCAAGCTGGTACTTTGAGCAAGGCGCTGGGGATTCTTGGGGGAATGTGCGGAGATGGTGTTACGCTGGATTCTCTGGTTTCATGCGGCACCATGGGCGAAGGCGAGGAAATTGCGGAAAGGACAAATGTTTACGCGCTGTTTGCCGCCTTCAAGAATGGTATTGAAGAATGCGGCAACCTTGTTGCAATGGCCGGGTAATGGAATGATCACTTTGAATGGAGGGAGGTGTCGGCTCACACGCCGTTGCAACGCGATGCAAAACGGCCCGCGCTTCACGAGAAGCACGGGCCGCGTCATTTGAACAAGGGACCGAGCGGGTGCCCTACAACCCGCCGCGCGCGGCGATGTGCCGGGTCAGTTCCGCGAACACGCCGTCGATGTCGAGGGCGGTGGTGTCCACCGTCACGGCGTCGTTGGCGGGGCGTAGCGGGGCCACGGCGCGGTTGCGGTCCATGTCGTCGCGTTCGCGGATCTGGGCGGCAATGGTGGCAAGGTCGGCGGGCTGGCCCTGCGCTTCCAGTTGCTGGCAGCGGCGGCGGGCGCGTTCCTCCGGCGTGGCGTCCAGGAAGAACTTGTGGCGCGCCGCGGGAAACACCACGGTGCCCATGTCGCGGCCTTCCACCACCAGGGCGCACGAGGCCCCCAGCGCCTGCTGTGCGGCCTTCAGCCGTTCGCGTACCACCGGCAGGGTGGCGATGCGCGAGGCCAGCGCGGCCACTTCCTCGGTGCGGATTTCCTCGCCCACGGGCACGCCGTTGCAGGACAGCACGGAAGCGCCGCCCGCGCCGGACAGCGCGAAGCAGAAGCCTTCCAGCCGGGCGCGCAGGTCGCCTTCCGGCAGTTCATGCGCGCCGGGCCCCAGCTTCCAGGCCAGGGTGCGGAACATGGCCCCGGTGTCCAGATAGGCCACGCCCAGCGCGTCGGCCAGCCGTTTGGCCAGGGTGGTCTTGCCCACGCCCGCCGGGCCGTCCAGGGTGACCACCGGGACGACGGGGGATGCGGCGGGCGAAGCGTTGGCGGCAGCGGCCTTGCCCGCGCAGGAACAGGCGCGACAGGTATCAGGCATGGGCCATGATCTCCCCGGCAGCCTTCAGGAACGCCGCGTTCTCGTCCGGGCTGCCCACGCTGACGCGCAAAAGGTCCGGCAGGCCATAGCTTTTCAGCGGGCGGATGATGATGCCGCGCCGCAGCAGTTCCTCGAACAGGTGCGCCGCGCTCTTGCAGGACGGGGCCGGGCGGAACATCACGAAGTTGGCCTTGCTGGGGTACACGTGGCAGCCCTGCGCGGTCAGCCCCGCCGTCAGTGCGGCGCGCCCCTCGCTGGTCACGCGCAGGGTTTCGGCGCGGAACACGTCATCCGACAGCGCGGCCAGTCCTGCCTCTTCGGCCAGAATGTTCACGCTGAACGGCAGCCGCACCCGGCGCAGGTAGTCGGCCAGTTGGACGGGCAGGATGCCGTAGCCAAGGCGCAGCCCGGCCAGCCCGAAACTCTTGGAAAAGGTGCGCAGCACGGCCAGGTTGGGGAATTCGTCGATGCGCCCCAGCAGCGAGTGGCCCGCCTCGTCCCCGCAGAAATCCATGTACGCCTCGTCCACCACCAGCAGGCAGCCGGGGGGCAGGGCGTGGGCCAGCCGTTCCAGGTCGGCCACGGGCGGGCAGAAGCCGGAGGGGTTGTCCGGCGTGGTCACGAAGACCACGGCGGTGGCTTCGTCCACCAGCGCCAGCAGGCCGTCCCAGTCGAAGGAAAAGTCCGCCGCCAGCGGCGCCTGCCGAAACTCCACACCCGCAAGGCGGGTTTGCAGTTCATAGATGCTGAAGCACGGGTTGAACGCCACCACGTTGTGCACGCCGGGCACGGCTCGTACCCGCACGATGAGGTCGATGATCTCGTCCGATCCGTTGCCCGCCACCACGCGTTCGGCGGGCACGCCGTGATGCGCGGCGATGGCCGCCGTCAGGCGCGGGTTGCCGGACTGGGCATAGCGGAAGGCCAGGTTCGCCTTGTGGCGCAGGGTGTGCTGGACCACCGGCGAGGTGCCCAGCGGATTTTCGTTGCTGGCCAGTTTGATGACGTGCGCAAGGCCGTACCTGTCGCGGATTTCGTCGATGGACAGGCCGGGGGTGTACGGCTTGAATCCGCACACTTCGGGACGCACGGCGCTGGGCGAGGCCAACTGAAGGTCCGTGGGGGCGCCTGTGTCGGTACCGGTCGCGGCGGACGTGTCGGCTGATTTGACGGCACACATGAGGGAACGTGCTCCTTCGTTGGGGCGCGGCGGGGCGGGGTGCGCCCGCCGTCGCGGAAGACCCCTCAGATAGTCCAAGGCGCCCGCACTGCGCAAGAGGCGGCGCGCAGCCGGGGTGTGCCAGCCCTTGCCCTGCGTGCGCGGTCCCTGCCTCCCCTGCACCGGACGCATGCCATGCCCGGCCCCTTGCCCCCTTGCCCCCTTGCCGCTGTCCGTCGGGTGCGTGTATCGTGAAGAATGGCCGCGTGACCGCACGCGGCATGTACTCCTGGATTGGCGGCAAGCGGCCCGCGACCGGGACGATTTTCGTCGGATACTCACGGGACAGCATATACGGAGGCGGACATGATCGGCCGAAACGATACGGACAGGTTTGCGCGCGGTACCGGCAGGCCCCGCGTGGTCATCGTGGGCGGCGGCTTTGGCGGGCTGTGGGCGGCGCGGCGTCTGGCACGGTCGGGCCGGGTGGACGTGGTGCTGGTGGACCGCAACAACTATCACACCTTCCTGCCGTTGCTGTACCAGGTGGCGGCGGCGGAGATCGAGCCGGAGCAGATCGCCTATCCCCTGCGCGGGGTGTTCCGGAGGCAGCAGCGGGTCAGCGTGGCGCTGGCGGACGTGCGCGGCGTGGACGCGGCACGCCGGGTGCTGCACACCGACGGGCCTGATATTCCCTACGACCATCTCATCCTTGCGCCCGGCAGCCTTACCTCGTTCTTCGGGGTGCCGGGTGCGGCAGAGAACGCCTACACCCTGAAATCGCTGGAAGACGCGGTGCGGCTGCGCAACCACATCCTGGCCTGCTTCGAGCGGGCCAGCCTGACGGAGGACCCAGCCCGGCGCGCCGCGCTGCTCACCTTCACCGTGGTGGGCGGAGGCCCCACCGGGGTGGAATTCGCCGGTGCACTGGCGGAACTGGTGCGCACCCCGCTGGCGCGCGACTTTCCGGAACTGGCGGGCAAGACGCCCCCGCGCATCGTGCTGCTGGAGGTGGCGGACGGCCTGCTGACCGGCTTTCCCGAACAGTTGCGCACCTATGCCCGCGACCGGCTGGCCCTGATGGGCGTGGAAGTGCGCACCAGGGCCGGGGTGGCCGAGGTTGGCCCCACCGACGTGCGCCTGGGCGAGGGGCTGCGCATCGCCACCTGCACCGTGGCCTGGACCGCCGGGGTGCGCGGGCACGACGTTGCCGCCGCCATGGGCCTGCCCGTGGGGCGTGGCGGGCGCGTGCCGGTGCTGCCCACGCTTCAGGTGGACGGACACCCGGAAATCCACGTGGTGGGCGACCTTGCGCTGCCGGATGGGCAGAACCCGCCCATGATCGCCCCCAACGCCACCCAGCAGGGCCGCCACGCGGCGGCCAACGTGCTGCGCCTGTTGCAAGGGGGCAAGGCCAAGCCTTTCCGCTACCGGGACAAGGGGGCCATGGCCACTATCGGGCGGCAGGCGGCGGTGGTGCGGCTGGGGCGTTTTGCCTTTTCCGGGCTGGGTGCGTGGGTGCTGTGGCTGTTCGTGCACCTGGCCTATCTGATCGGTTTCCGCAACCGGCTGTTCGTGCTGGTGAACTGGGCGTGGGACTACCTGTTTTTCGAACGGTCGGTGCGGCTCATCCTGCCGCGCGTGGCCATGGATGATGCGGTGTGCGAGGCCCCGCCGGAAGTGGCGGAAGCAACTGATGCCGGGGACGCGGGTCCGGGAGGCTCGGGGGATTCCGCCGGGACGTAAACGCCACGCAGGCGGGCCTTCCGTCCGGATCGTGCCTCCGGCAGGGGGCTGAAGAAACGGGAAAAGGGCCGCCGCGAACTGTTCGCGACGGCCCTTGCTCTTGCCTTCTTGCTGCTGTTCCTTGCCGCACCCGGCGGTGCCGTGGCGTCCGGCACACGGGCAGGTGCGGTCAGGCCACCGGAGTCGCGCGGGCCGAAGCCGCACGGACCAACCAAGAGGCCCGAAGCCGTTCAGCCCGGAACTACGCCGAAGGGCGGATGGTCAGCACTGGCTGGCGGGCGCTCTTGACCACCTTTTCCGCCACCGAGCCGAACAGGATGCGGTCCAGGCCCTTGCGGCCATGGGTGCCCATGATGATCACGTCCGCGCCTTCCTTGTCCGCGATGCCCAGGATTTCTTCCGCCGCATAGCCGGTGACGATGCGGCCTTCGGCCTTGATGCCCGGAAAGTTTTCGGCCACGAACGATTCCATGGCCTTTTCCGCGCCGGAAACGATTTCGCCCACGAAGTTCTCGATGGAGTTCGGCGGCACGTGAAAGCCCACGTACTGGCTGAGCGAGGGCGCTGCGTACAGCACCACCACCGATCCGCCGGTCATCTTGGCGAGAGAGGCGGCATATTCGGCGACATCCTTGCTGTGCTCGGAAAAGTCCACCGCGCAAAGAATCTTCTTGAAGTCCTTCATGGTGTTTCTCCCAGGTTACGGGTTCCGTGCCCCTCGCGGGGCCGGGTGGCAGTCTGAACCTCTTCGTATACTTACAGTATGCCTTGAGGGCGAAATAGACAAGGGTCGATTTGATGCGTAGTGTTGCCTTGTGGGCAAGCCGTGCCGCCCGGCAGCTTTTTCCCGCCTTTCGCGCCGTTGCAAGCCCGTTGTGCTGGGGGTGGGCCAGAAATTTCAGCATGTTGCGCGCGTGGCCCCCGTGGCAGGGTTCTTGCTTGACCACGGGCGTACCCTGCATGCACGACATGCGCTACATCCCTGACATGGGGGACGTCATGAAGATCGGCACGGAACAACTGGAGGCCCTGCAACGGCAGGAGTCGACGCAACGAAAGAGCACCGGCGGCGCCAATGCCGTCGGCGACTTCGGCGCGCTGCTCTCGCAAGAGCTTGGCGGAACCGAATCGGCGCAGTCCGCTGCGTCGGTGGTGCCGCCGGGGGCCGCGGGCATCGACCCGCTGCTCATGGTTTCGTCCGTGGATGGTGTTGACGCCACTGCGGATTCGACCGGCCTCGACCAGGCCATGGAGCAACTGGACGGTCTGCTGAACAACTGGGACGCCTATGCCCGCGAACTGGGGCAGGGGACGTCAACCGGAGGACTGCGTGATGCGTACTCGATGCTGCAAGGCATCGACAGTTCGCTGCGTGACCTGAAGCAGACCATGCCCAACCTTTCCGACCACGAAGGGCTCGCGGCCGTGGTCAACGAACTCGAAGTGATGGCCGCCACGGAGAAGTTCAAGTTCAACAGGGGCGATTACGCCTCGTAGGGCTGTCGCCGCCATGGTCCTTTTGCCCTCTGCCTGCGTCAGAATGTTTTTTGTTCCGGTCGAATACGATAAGAGTATGCTCCCGTAACAAAAAAGCTTTCTTCCTTGGCAGAGAACAAAAATCCTCATGGCGGTAAAAGTCTGGGCGTATCGTTTTTTTTTGCGGGGATCCCCTGCGGAAGAATCCTGAGTTGCCTTGATGCCATGCCCGCGTTCGCTTCGGCGGGGGCAGGACATGGCCAGCGGCATGAACGTCGCGCCTTCGGGCGCGGCGTTTTTCATTTTTTTGCAGGGAGATACGAAGAACAGGACGCAGACGGGAAAGGGTAAATTCAAACAGGCGGCATCGAAAGCGGCATCGGCAATGGCGGCATGGGCCGCTTGCGGGGTGGGTGACCGGCCTGGGGCCTGCCGGGCGGAAGCCGGTTCGTCGGGCAGGGGTCGGGACGGGGGACATGGCCCACGCCATTGTCGCATCTGGCGGTCACGTGCGCGTGACGTCCGCTTCACGCCCGCGTCAGGCTTGGGCGGGCAGTACCGCCAGGGGGGTGTACACCGGGTGGGTGCCGCCAAGGTCGCTGCGCCACAGCACCATTTCGCGTACGGTGCAGTCTGGCCATGGCGATGCGGCGCGGCTGGTTGGAGCGCGGTTGATCCGGGTGTCGATGGCGGCCAGCAGGGCGTCGCGCGCGTCTGTCATCGCCCGGGGGGAATACAGGCGGGGCGGGGATGCCGATTCGCCGTCGCGACATGCGGCACCGTGGCGCTCGCCGTCGCGTCGGGCCTCGCGCACTCGGGCCAGGGTAAGGTGCGGGGCAAAGGGCCGGTCCTCCGGCGCGAACCCCAGGCGAACAAGGGCCGCGTTGACCGCCCCGGCCAGGGCCGCGCATTCCGGTGCGCCACGCGCCAGCCCCAGCCACAACACACGCGGAACCCCCCGGGCCGGGAACACCCCCGCCTTGCCCACGGCCAGTTGCAGGGGCGCAAAGCTGATGGTTCGCAGTGCGTCCGCCACCTCGGCGCAGCGGGGGACGGGCATGTCGCCCAGAAAACGCAGGGTCAGGTGCCAGTTGCCGGGGGGCGTCCAGCGCAGGCGGCGCAGCAGATCGGCCAGTGCCGGGGCGTGCGCGTCGGGGCCGGTCGTGTCGGCGTCGGCGCAGGGCGCGTGCAGGTCGGTGCGCAGTGCGGCCAGGCGGTCCTGCCATTGCGGGGGCAGGGGCAGCCCCACGAAGCAGCGGATCGGGCGGTTCGAATCCGCGCCGGACCCGTCAGGATTCGCGGGTGCGCCGCGCCAGGTCTTTCCCTGCGCCGTTCGCGTGTCCCCGGTCATGGTGTTCCCCTGTTCGTGACGTGTCCCTGCGGATGACGTGTCCTTGCGGATGACGTGTCCCTGCGCATGGCGTGTTGTCGGTGCCCGCGCAGGTTGCCTGTCCGGTCACCCGTTCGGCAACACGTCTGGCAGCACGTCCAGCAGCATTTCCACTGCGGCATCCACCGTGGCGTTGCGCACGGCGGCCCTGTCGCCGGAAAACAGAAAGCGCCGGGCCTGCACGTTCTCTCCATCGGCCACGGCCACCCACACCGTGCCCACGGGTTTTTCCGGGGTGCCGCCATCTGGACCGGCCACCCCGGAAACGGCCACGGCAAGGCGGGCACCGGTCAGGCGGCGTACCCCGGCGACCATGGCGCGCACCACCGGCTCGCTCACCGCGCCGTGGGCGGCCAGCAGGTCCGGGGCCACTCCCAGCACGTCGCGCTTCACCTCGTTGGCATAGGCCACCACCCCCCCGGTGAACCACGTGGAACTGCCCGGCACATCGGTGCAGCGGGCCGCGATAAGCCCGCCGGTGCACGATTCCGCCGTGGCCAGTGTGGCCCCCCGGGCAGCCAGGCTCTGGCCCAGCAACCGGACGCGGGCGTGCGTGTCGCTGGGCGATGGCATGACTGAGCCAGCCGGGCCAGCCGGGCCAGACATGCCAGACGGGCCAGACATGCCAGCCGGGCCAGCCTGTTCAGGCGGGGTGGTATCGGATGAATGCTGCGGGCAAGGCATGGCGAACGGCGTGGTGGGCATCTTGTCTCCGGTGCATGGGGGCAGGCGGTGCGGCATGCACCGCCCCTTCCGCCCGGCTACCACCGAGGAAACGGTTCCGGCAAGGGGCAGGCTTGCTACGGGCTGCGCGCGCTGCTACTCTGATGGCCGACCAGCAGTCATGGAGATGCGATGACCGACCAGCGTGAGGAAATGGTTTCGGCCCTGCAGGACGAAGTGCTCAGCGAAATGGCCGAGACCTTCTTTTCCGCCCGCAAGGCCGTGGATGAAGAGATGGAACTGTTCCGCTCGCGCGAGGAGGAACTGCGCCGGGCCTCCCGGCGTGCCCTGTGCCATGCCGGATGGCTGGCGGAGCTGCTTACCGGGGCGGACATGGCCGGGCAGTTGTGGCACGCCCTGGGGGTGCCCGTGGACTTCATGCAACTGGCGGGCGGCACGGAGGCCTGCCCGCATCGCGACGTGCCCTTTGCCTGGACCCGTTCCGGCCGGTACGAAAAGCTGCTGCTGGACGTGTACGAGGACACCTGGCGCGCCTTCGACGAGTATGTCAACGGCGTTGCCGCCACCGTGCCGGGAAGGACGGGCAAGGTGCGCAGGCTGGGCTATCGGCGGTATCGCCAGTGGGCGGCAGAGATCAACCGCATGGTGGACAAGGCCAACCGCGACCATTCACCCTCGTGCGTGCTGGGCATGGCCCGCGCACTGGACGTGGAAGGGCAGGAAAAGCTGAAGGTGGCGGGCAGCGGCATGGAAGGGTACTCGTGCGCGCTGGACGCCACGCTGGCCCTGCCCCGTCTGGACGAGAGCGTGCCCCAACTGCCGGACCTGCCGGATCTGCCGGCGCCCGCCACGGCGGCGCGCAGCCTGCGTGCCCTGGCGCGCCGCATCTGGCGTGAACGGCGGGACCGGGCGACCGCGGCATTGGCCCGCGTGGAGCAGTCACAGGCATGACATTTTTCGCGGGCACACTTTGGGCTGCCCCCCGGTCAGCCTGACACCCGATCTTGCGCCTATCCCGGCGACTGGTTGTTCCAGCGCCCGGACAGGCACGGTGGAATCACGGAGAGGGGACGCATGGTCGGTATGGGGCAGGCCGTGCGTCCGATGCACATCAGACGACACGCCGCGCGCAGGGGCCGCGCGTGGCGATGTCATGCAGGAGGGGAACACGGATGGAAGCGAAACAGCAGGACGCCGCACCCGCAGCCAAGACCGGCGGCGAGCGCAGGCGCGCCGCCCGCGTGGCCGGACGGTACAAGGGGCGCATCGAGATTTCCGGGTACGGCTTCACGGTGATGACCTGGGACGTCAGCCTTACCGGCGCGCGGTGCGCCGTGCGCGGCAAGTTTCCCGAAGGCACCGTGTGCACGCTGTTCGTGCAGAACGCCAAGGGTGAGGAGATGGGGCTGCCCGCCCGCGTGGTGCGCGGCACCGGCAACGACGTGCGGCTGAGTTTTTCGGCGGTGTCGCCCGAGGCCAACGCCTTTTTGCGGGCGCTCACCGGTTTGACGTAGCACGTCGGAATGCTCCGGGCCGCCCTCCGTGGGCCGTAACGAGCAGGGCGCGCGGCATGTCCGCGCGAAAGGAGAGCGGCGCATGCGCGTGCTGGCGGCAGACATTGGCGGCACCAACAGCCGCTTTGCCCTGTACGAGACGGACGGGCTGGCGCGCGGCGACGTGCCGCGCCCGCAAGACCACCTGTGCGGGGTGCGTCTGCCCACCGCGCGTGCGGCGTCCTTTGCCGATCTGCTGCGCCGGGCCGCCGCCGAGGAGCCAAGGTTGTTCGCGCCCCCACAAGCTTCTGGGGCGGATGCTTCGGGCGCGGGCGCCATGCCCCCGGCACTGCTGGTGCTGGCCGTGGCGGGACCGGTGCGCGACGGGCGCAGGTGCGCGCCGCCCAACATCCCCTGGGCGGTGGACCTGGACGACCCGGCGCTGCGTGCGCCGGATATGCCGCCCCTGCCCCCGGTGCTGCTGATCAACGATTTCGTGGCCCAGGCTTACGCCTGCCTGCGTCCGGCAGCGCTGGACGTGGTGGACGTGCTGGACGGGCATCCCGTGCCGGACGCCCCCACCGCCGTGGTGGGCGCGGGCACGGGCCTTGGCAAGTGCCTGCTGCTGCCCCCGTCCGGTGCAGGCATGCCGCCCCGCGCCTTGCCCTCGGAAGGGGGGCACGCCCTGTTCCCCTTCACGGACGAGCGGGAAATGGCCTTTGCGGCGTTCGTCCGTGCCCATACCGGACGTCAGGTCATCGGCGATCTGGTGGTGTCCGGCCCCGGCCTGCGCCTGCTGCACGCCTTCCACACCGGCCAGTGGCTGGAGCCCGCCGAGGTGGCGGCCCGCCTGATGTCTTGCGGGGACGATGACGGCCTTCGCTCGGTGCTCACCTGGTTCGCCCGGTTCTATGGCCGCGCCTGCCGCGACTACGTGCTGGAAACCCTGACCCTGGGCGGGCTGTTCATTGCCGGTGGGGTAGCCGCCGCCATGCCCGCGCTGGTGACGCATCCGGCTTTTGCCGAAGCCTTTCGCCAAAGCGATACCCACGCCGACCTGTTGCGCGGGGTGCCGGTGCGCCTGGTGCGCAGCCCCGACGCCGGGCTGCTGGGCGCGGCCCTGTACGGCGCCCTGAACGTTCCCCATGGCGTTACCCGGCAGGTCACCCCGGCCAACCCCGCTAACCGTGGCCCGACGGCGGCCCGGCAAACCGCAAAGGAACCTCATGCGTCCGGTATGGACTGACACGGCGCGGCGCGGCCTGCTGGTACTGGCGGTGGCGGCCTGCCTTGGGGCGGCGTGGTGGTCGGGCCTTGGCGAATGGCTGTCGCTGGCCCGGCTGAAGGCGTCGCAGGCGCAACTGGTGGCCTGGCACGGCGCCAGCCCGGTATTGTCCGTGGGGGCCTACATGGCGGTGTACGTGGCTTCCGCCGCGTTGTCGCTGCCGTGGGCCACGGCCCTGACCTTGGCGGGCGCGGCGGTGTTCGGTTTCTGGACCACGCTGTGGGCCACCTCGTTGTCCAGCACCGTGGGGGCCACACTGGCCTTCCTGGGCGCACGCTACGTGTTCCGCGATGCGGTGCGCCGCCGCTTCGGCCATCGCATGGCCCGCCTGGATGAGGGGCTGGCCCGCGACGGGGCGTTCTACCTGTTCGGGCTGCGCCTGGTGCCCGTGTTTCCCTTCTTTCTGGTCAACCTGCTGATGGGCCTGACGGCCATGCCCGCGCGCACCTATTTCTGGGTGTCGCTGGTGGGCATGTTGCCCGGTACGGCGGTGTACGTGAATGCCGGGCGCGAACTGGGTTCCCTGACGTCTGCGGGCGACGTGCTGTCGCCGGGATTGCTGGTGGCCATGACTCTGCTGGGAGTGTTTCCGCTGGTGGCGCGCAAGGTTCTGGAACGGGTGCGTTCACGCCGCGCGGCACCGGTCAACGATCCGGTCGCGGAAAAACGGCACGCCGAGGAGGACGACAATGGCCCGAACCCCACGGCATGATGTCGATCTGTTGGTCATCGGCGGCGGCGCTGCCGGACTGACGGCGGCGGCGGGAGCGGGGCGCTTCGGCGCGCGGGTGGTGCTGGCCGAGCGGGAAGCCGCCTTGGGCGGCGATTGCCTGCACCATGGCTGCGTGCCCAGCAAGACGCTGCTGGCCACGGCCAGGGCGCGTCATGTCATGCGCCGCGCCGCGTTCTTCGGCCTGCCCGTGCCGGAACTGGACCCGGTGGACTTTGTCGCCGTGGCCCGGCGCATCCGCGAGGTGCAGGCCGTCATCCAGCGCCACGATTCGCCGCAGCGCTTCGCCGGGCTGGGGGTGGACGTGCACTTCGGCCCGGCGCGTTTTTGCGACGAACACACCGTGGACATCGGCGGACGGCGGGTACGTGCGGCGCGCATCCTCATCGCCACCGGGTCGTCGGCCCAGCTGCCACCCCTGCCCGGGCTGGATTCCGTGTCCTTCCTGACCAACCGCGAACTCTTTTCGCTGGATGCGCTGCCTGCCTCGCTGCTGGTGCTGGGCGGCGGTCCCATGGCCTGCGAGATGGCCCAGGCCTTCGCCCGGCTGGGGTCGCGCGTGACCATGGTGCTGCGCGGCCCGCGCATTCTCCCGCGCGACGACGCGGACATGGCGGGGGTGGTGCACGCCGCCCTGGCCGCCGATGGGGTGCGCGTGCTGGCCGGTGCCACGGTGAAGCTGCTGCGCGCGGTGGCTGGCGAGGCTGACGGAAATGGCGGAGCCGGGAAGGGCGTGGAGGCGGAACTGGACGTCCCCCTGGGCGAGGGGCGCGGACCGCTTGTGGTGCGGGCGGACCGGTTGCTGGCGGCCCTGGGCCGCACTCCGGAAACTGCCGGGCTGGACCTTGCGGCGGCGGGCGTGGCCACCGGGAAGAACGGCGGCATCACCGTGGACGGGCGCATGCGCACCAGCCAGTCGCACATTTTCGCGGCCGGGGATGTGACCGGCGAGTGGCTGTTTACCCACGCGGCAGGGCACGAGGCCGGGGTGGTGGTGGCCAATGCGGTGCTGCGCCTGCCGCGCCGGGCGGACCATGCGCGCATGCCGTGGTGTACCTTCACCGATCCGGAACTGGCTTCGGTGGGCTGCAACGAGCGCATGGCCGCCGAGCGCGGCCTGCCCGTGGACGTGCATGTGGAGTCCTTTGCCGCCAACGACCGAGCCCTGGCCGAAGGCACGCCCGAAGGCCGCCTGAAGCTGGTGCTGCGCAAGGGAAGCAACAGGGTGCTGGGCGTGCAGGCCGTGGGGCCGCACGCGGGCGAGGTGCTGAACGAATGGGTGGCGGTGCTGGGTGGCGGGGTGCGTCTTTCCGCGCTGGCCGGGGCTGTGCATCCCTATCCCACGCTGGGTGAGATTTCGGCCCGCGCGGCGGGCAACGTGGTGTCGCGGGTGCTGTTTTCCGCCGGGGCGCGCAGGCTGCTGCGCCTGCTGTTCGGCTATCGGGGGTGAGCCCAGGCGCTTTGCGCCGTCATGCGGCAGGCCGCTTTGCGCCGTCATGCGGCGGGCCGCCGGGGCGTGGTGCACTGCGCCGTCATGCGGCGGGCCGCCGGGGCGTGGTGCACTGCGCCGCGCATGTCGCCGTCATGTCGCTGTCCGGCGGGCAATGAAGTGCCCCCGAAGACGGTGGCAGAAGCGGGGGTACCGTCTCCGGGGGCTGTTCCGGGGGCATGTTGAGGAAGGATGCGCGGTTCGCGGCTTCCTTCGATGATGCCTGTCTAGCACGCTCATGCACTGTGCGATATTGGGCAGAACGCTAAATTCTTCGGTAGGGAATGCGGTAGGGGCCCCCTATGCGTGGCGCATGGGATGCGCTGCCATGCAGGGGGACGTCCATGCGCCACGGGGGCTTGCCGTTCCGCGATGGTGCGGCGTGCCCGCATGCAACGGTACGGATGTGCGAAGCCGCACGGGATAGGACGAACCGGCACGGAACGGAGCCATGGCCACATGGCTAACGTCACGCGCGGCGCAGATGCATGCAACACTCAATGATACAGGGATGATGCCGATGCCGTTGTTCGGAGCGCACATGTCCGTGGCCGGAGGTATCTGGCGCGCGGTGGACCACGCCGTGGCGGTGGGGGCGCAGGCCTTGCAGGTGTTCACGGCCAACCAGCGGCGGTGGGAGGTGCCCGATCTTTCGGACAGTGACGCCGCACGCTTTCGCGCTGCCGTGGCCGGGTGGGGCGGGGGCTTCGTGGCCTCGCACGCCTCGTACCTGTTCAATCTCGCCTCGCCTGACGAGGACGCCGGTTCACGCTCGGTGCGCGGGCTGGCCCAAGAGATGGGGCGGTGCGGGCTGCTGGGCATTCCGTGGGTGGTGCTGCATCCCGGAGCGCATCTGGCAGGCAATGGCGGGCAGGCCGTGGAACAGGGGGGGCTTCGGGTGGCCGCGCGGCTGGCCGAAGCCTTCAACGCGGCGGGGCGCCTGTATCCCCATGCCGATGGCGTGGGCGTGTTGCTGGAAAACACCGCCGGGCAGGGCACCTGTCTGGGGGGCGACGTGGCGGACCTTGGGCGCATTGTCGATGCCTGCCCGGCCCGCGAACGGCTGGGGGTGTGCATCGATACGGCCCACGCCTGCGCCGCCGGGTACGACCTGGCCACGCAGGAAGGCTATGCGCGGCTGGTGGCGGCGGTGGATGGCGCGGTGGGCCTTGGGCGGGTGCGTTTGTTCCACGTCAATGACAGCGCCACGCCCTGCGGCGCCCGCAGCGACCGGCACGCGCACATCGGGCTGGGCCACGTGGGGGGCGCCGGATTTGCCCGGCTGGTGCGCGACCCGCGCTTTGCCGCCCACCCCATGGTGCTGGAAACGCACAAGGGCAAGGATCTGACCGAGGACCGCCGCAACCTGCGGGTGCTGCGCGCCCTGGCGGCGGGAAGGGACCCCGACGAGGTGCTGCGTGACGAGGGCGCGCCCGACAGGGAAGGACCGAAGACGTAGACGCGTCCCGGTCTGGCTGGACGGATGCGCCGGAAGGGCCAGATGCGTGGGGCGCGCCAGATGCGCCAGATGCGTAAGACGCGCCAGATGCGCCAGATGCGTAAGACGCGCCTGATGCGTAAGACGCGCCTGATGCGTAAGACGCGCCGGTTTTCCGTGGCGGGAACCGCCCTGTTACGCGGGCTGGTCCTTGCCGTCGGCGATATCGACCGCCGGAGCGGCTTCCGTGTCGGCCTGGGGCACGGTCTGCCCCGGCAGCAGGGAACCCGGCTGCATCGAGGAAGGACAGGTCCCGCCCGACGGGCATCCGCCCGTATCGCCAGTCCCTGAAGACGGGCACCCCGCGCAGTCGGTCCCGCAGGCATCCGTGCCGGGCGCGGTGACCGTGTATTCCGGCAGCAGGTGGGGCATCAGTTCCTTGGTGGCGGTGCGGTGCGCCGCTTCCACAAACACCTTGCCGTCCCGCGCCGTGGCGTCGAAGCGCGTCACCACCCGGCGGTCATCCGGGAACATCAGCCGCTTCTGGCGGATCATTTCCTCCACGATGCCTTCCAGCGCCTCCTGCGCGTCATCGGTCAGGCCGAAGCGCACCAGCGACAGGCGCAGGTTGGCGCGCCAGCGCTCATCGGGCAGGAAGGCCGCGTTCCAGGCGAACACGCCCAGGCTCACGGCGTTCTCCGGGCCGCTCAATTCTTCGGCCACGGCCAGCAGCGGGCGGCAGAAATCGTGGAGGGTCTGCGAAAAGGGGTCCATCGTCCGCTCGGCCTTGCGACGGCGGATTTCGGCGATGCGTTTCTTCAGTTTCTTGGCGTCGGGAGCGGCCATGGTGCCTCGCTGCGGTGGGTTGCGTGGCGCGCGGCTGGGCGCGAACGGCAGGTGCATAGGCGGTTTTGCGGGCAAGCGCAACCGGGCGCTGGGGCCACGGGGCGCTTTCGGACGGGCCTTGCGGATGCCGAACCGGCCGGCCTTGTGGATGCCGAATCGGGCGAATCGGGCGGAACGGGTACGTTGGCGCAACGGTGGACAGGGGCGGCGCGGCATGCCGTACCATGCCGCAACACGCAGGCCCGACAAATGCTGCGGACCTGCGTGTTGCGAAAATGTGCGCGAAACGCGCGCGGCGGCGGGCCGGGCAGGACGTATGCCTGGCCGCTTCGTTTTCGTGCCGTCAGCGGCGGCGCGAGCGCGCCCACAGGGCGATGCCCGCCAGCCCCACGATGTACCCAATGCCCCCCGCCACGTCGGCCATGCGCGGACCGCCGGACTGCATGGCCGCGAGCGAATGGCGCAACGGGGCCACCTGTTCGGCCACGGCCTCGGCCACGATGCGCCGCAGGGCGGCCTCGTCCGGTGCCGCGCCCTTGTAAGCCCCACCGGCTGCGGATGCCGGGGCGGCGGCCTGCGGGGCATCCTGCGCCGCAGGGGTGTCTGTGGCGGCCTGCGTGGGCGCGGGCGCTGCGGCAGGGGCGGTGGGAGATGCCGACGCAACCGTCCCCACCGGCGCGGCCAGGTATTCCTCGGCGGGCATGGTCCAGGTGTTGCGGTGACCTTCGCCAGCCTGCACCTCGATGATCAGGTCGCCCTTGGCCGCGCGCAGTTCCGGGGTGATGGGCAGGGTGCAGCGGCCTTTGGCGTCGGTGACGGCGGTGCCCATCACCGTGGCGCTGCCCGCCAGCGTGGCGGTAACCTTGGCGTCGCGGGCGGGGTTGCCGCTGCTGAAGGAACTTTCGCAGCGGATGGCGCCGCCTTCCACCCAGGCAAAGATGTTCACCCGGTGGGCCAGGGCCGGGCTTGCCTGCCCCAGCAGCACCGCACCCACGAGCAGGAGCGCGAGCAGTGCAGCCGTGCGTGCCGTTGCCCGGTGGGGCACGCCAAGGATGCGGGATACGGTGGGCGCGTCCGCCGTGACGGCGGGCGGCGTGGGGGCGGCGGTGAAAAAGATGCCGCGTAGCGGCGTGCGGGCGGGAATCCGGGTCTGTTCGCAATGCATGGTGCCTCCTGCGTGTTGCCCCTTGGCATGCATCTTTTTTTGGCAAAATTCAAACGCCAAGTGTGCGATCTGTAGAATCGTGCCACGCGTTCCGTCCGCGCCGATCAGCATTGGGCGCCTTTTGCTTGCCTGCGCACGCCGTTGAGGCTATCTGCTTGGTGATATCACCTTCAGGAAGAAGGGCAGGCGGATGAAGGACGAAAATCCGAACAGCAGTGACAGCGGGAACAGCGGGAACAGCGGGAAGGGCAACCCCTCCGGCTCGACAGGTGTTGCCCGCACGGCTGGTGACACCCCAGTGACGGCCCCGACCATGCCGGAACCCACCGTGCCGACCTCGACCATGCCGGTGCCGGACGCGCCGGATACGGGCGCACCGGATCATCCGGTTCTGGACCGGTCCGGCGCCATGCGGCGTCTGGAGCTGGATGCCGATAGCTACGGCCAGCTTCTGGCGTTGATGACCGTGGAGGTGGCCGGAATGCTGGATGCCTTGACCGAAGCCTGGCGCAACGGCGATGCGGTGACCATGCGTTTGCACGCCCACCGGCTGAAGAGCGAGGCCGCCAACGTGGGGGCCGAAGAGGTGCGTTTTGCCGCCAGCAGGCTGGAACGGCTGCTGCGGCAGCGGGATGCTGCGGATGGCGATGCCCCGTGTTCTTCCGCGCGGGACGATGCCTCGGCGGCGGTAAGCCATCTGCGTACGGCCCTGGCGCGCCTTGCCGCCGTGCTGGGCCAGTAGCGCCTTGCCGCCGTGCTGGGCCGGTAGCGCCTTGCCGCCGTGCACCATGGCGCCAGCCGCCGCAGGGCGCAACCATTCCCCTCTTCGGCGGCTTCCGTAACGGTTGGTCCGTCGCAGTACTGGTCTGCACATGCGGTCCGGGCACCCGGTCGGCCCTTCCATCCGCCTCGTCAACTCGCCTCGCCAACGTGCTTCGCCCCTCCGCCTCGTCCATCCACATCGTCGATCATTCTGCGGCCAGCCCGCGCCACGGCCTGTTTTCTCTTTCATTCACGGGCTTCCCCCGCAGCCGTGCGTTGTCCGTGTCGGGCAATCGACGTGCGGGCGGTCTAAAGCAAAACCACATCCGGCCGATGAGGTTTCCGACGGGGTGCGCCACTCCGCCGCGACCCTTTCGGAAGGTAGTCCCATGCTTCGCCGTTCTCGTGTACTCCGTGGCCTTGCCCGCGCCCTGCTGTTGGCCGTGGCTCTTGCCGTGTCCGTTCCCGCCGCCCCAGGCCTGTGCGGTCCGGCGGTCACGCCGCCGCCGCGCAACGTGCCCGACAAACCCTTTGCCGATACCCGTTCCGGACGTTCCATCAGCGAACCCGACGACTGGAGCCGCATGGCCACGGCCACGGCCCTGCGGGTGTACAAGGCCCTGGATGACCGCAGGGACCTCGTGGCCCTGCCCGTGCGCATCACCCCGCCCAACGCCCGGCCCTTCGCGCTGGCCTATCAGAACCTGCTGGCCACCGAACTGGTGTCGCGGGGGATGCAGGTTACGCTGGCGCCGGAGGATGATTCGGTGGAGCTGGACTTCGCGGTGCACGCGGTGCCCGTCGGGCCGCAGCGCTCCGTGACCGATGCCACCGCCAACCCCGACGCCAGGTGGGAAGTGGTGCTGACCACCACCATGTGGCACGGCAACCGCTACGTCATTCATACGGCGGACGGATTCGTGGTGCGCGGGGACGAGCTTGGCAAGTACGTGGACCCCGACGCGCCCGGCCACACCGTGCGGCCCTTCCGGTCGCGCAGCGTGCCCATGGTCAACAGGTAGGGCACACCGAACAGCCGAAAGCACGGGCTGCGGATTTCCGCCGTGTTTTCGCAACCGCACAGACCGGGAGGCGACGCATGTCCGCATCCAGCAAATATTCCAAGTTGTTTCAGGTTGCTCTGGCCACGGTGCTCGTGGCCGGATTGCTGGCCCTTACGCTGCACGCCGCCCCTGCGCGGGCCGACGCCGGTCCCGTGGGTGCCGCCGCGCGCCAGCCCGCCGCGCCCGACGGAGTGCTGGTCAACCCGCCGGAAGGCTCGGAACTGCTCAACGCCAACACCTACGCCGCCGATGCGCTGCACGCGGTGATGGCCTCGCGCGTGAGCACGGGCAGCCCCATCCTTGTGGCCACCCTGGCCGACGTGGACAATCTGGAGCGCAGCACGCCCTTTGGCCGGGTGACCATGCAGCAGGTGGCCTCGCGCCTGGGGCAGCATGGCTACCGCGTGCTCGAGGCGCGCATGGGCCGGGCGCTGACTTTCACCCCGCAAGGCGAATTTCTGCTCTCGCGCGACGCCACCAGGCTGATGCAATCGGAATACGATGCCCAGGCGGCGCTGGTGGGTACCTATTCGCTGGCGGGCGGCACGGCCTATGTTTCGTTGCGGGTGGTGCGGCTGGACGATGCGGCGGTGATGGCCGCCTACGAGTACCACCTGCCCGTGCGCGGCGACACGCGCAGGATGATGGCCGGGCAGGGCGACCCGTGGAGCCAGTATGCCGGGCGGCGCCAGGCGTTTTCCGGCGCGGCGGTGGCCATGGCCCCGCAGGCGGCGGTTGCGGTGCCCGGCGCGACTGGCGCGTCGGCACAATCGGGTGGTCGTCCGGTTTACCCCGCGCCGGTTGCCGTACCTTCATCGGCTTCGGGGGCGTCCACGGACCCGGCGGCCATGCCGCTGCTCAAGGATTTCCCGCCCATCGGGTCCAAGTCTTCGGCCACTGCGGGCAAGCCCGTTGCCAAAAAGGCGGCCCCGGCCCAAAAGCAGGCGGTCAAGAAACCTGCCGCGCAGAAGCAAGCCGCCAAGGCCCCGGCCAGGAAGGCCGATGGCAAGTCCGCCGCGAAACCGGCCGCCAAGGCCGCGCCCAAGCCCTCGGCCAAGGCAGGCACCAAGCCGGACGCATAGGCGGTCCCGCCATTGTCCGCCGTCCTGCGGGCGCGCTCCGTTGGGGGCAGTATCCTTGCAGGCAGGTGCGATGGGTGAGGCGGGGATGTTCGACGGTACGCCCGGAATGCTCGCAAAGGCCCGGCGCGCACCCTGCATGGGGTGCAGCCGGGCCTTTCGCATGGTGCGTTGCCTGTCCCCATGGGGCCGGACGGCGTGAAGGCGTGCGGCAGAAGGGCGTGGCAACACTGGCGGGGATGGGCCGCCGCGTCGATTTCACTTGAATTCCAAGCCCGAAGGGCCTATGTCTGCGGTGCCGGAGACGGACCTTGCCTGTCCGCCCGGTCTGGTCCTGCCTGGTCCTGCCTGGTCCTGCCTGGTCTTGCCTGGTCTTGCCTGGTCCTGCTTGGCTTGGTCTGGCTTGGTCTGGCTTGGCCCTGCCCGATTGGGCTCACCCCTGTCTGTCCGGCTCGCCGTGCACGATAGGCCACCCTTTGGCCGCATGCGGCACCGTGCCCGCCAGTGTCAGCCCGCGCTTGACGCGGGCCTGCATACCGGGTAAACAGGTCCGTTCATATTTTTTGAAGGAGAAATTCCATGTCGAAGAGAACCTACCAGCCCAGCAAGATCCGCCGCAAGCGTACCTGCGGCTTCCGCGTCCGCATGAGCACCGTCAACGGCCGCGCCGTCATTCGTCGTCGTCGTGCCAAGGGGCGCAAGAGATTAGCTCTCTAGTCTTTCCCCGGCACAATCGGCTTGTCCGCAGGCCCGACTACACGACCTGCTACGACAAGGGACGCCGTCTTTTTACCAAGCATTTCGTCCTGTTCGTCCTATTCGACCTGGAACGCACGGCCAGCCCGGAAGGGTGGCGCCTGGGGCTGGCCGTTACCAGGAAGACGGGGTCGGCTGTGCGGCGTAACCGCGTCAAGCGGGTGCTGCGCGAGTTTTTCCGGCTCCACCGCGCCTTGATGCCCGATGGCGTGGACGTCATCGTGGTGCCCAAGCGCCACCTCAAGCCCGAGCGGGTCACACTCGCCCTCGTCACCCAGGAACTCCTGCCCCTGCTGCCGGAACTTCGCGCCCACCACGGCGCGGACGACCGCACCGGCGCCCACAGGCCGGAGGCAGCCGTGGCGGTTGGTTCCGGACCGGTGCCTTCCGGACCCGAAGCGGCAGCGCCGCGCTCGGCCCCATCAGGCACCGCCCCCACCGACGAGGTCCGGCCAGACACGGCCCGCGAGGCGGAAACCGGAGCGCAATGAGCACCTTACCGCGCGAACTGGTCGTGTGGCCCATCCGCTGCTACCAGCGCTTCATCTCGCCTTGCCTTCCGCCCGCCTGCCGGTACGTGCCGACCTGTTCCGCCTACGCCGCAGAGGCCGTGCTGACGCACGGCGTCGTGCGCGGCCTGCTGCTGGCCTGCCGGCGGTTGCTGCGCTGCCACCCGTGGTGCGCAGGCGGGTATGATCCCGTGCCCCCGCCCCGGCATTCCGGATGCGCCGCCCCCGGCGCTTCCGCCACCGCAACAGCCAGACACGCAACAGCACAGGAGCTGTCGATCTCCCATGGAAAGTAAGCGCGCCATCATCGCCATCGCCTTGAGCTTCGTGGTCCTCGTGGGCTGGAGCTACCTTGCCGATCACATGGGTTGGAACGGTCAGCCCGCTCCCCAGACCCAACAGGAACAGGCCGCCCCCCAGGCTGCCTCCCAGTCGGCCGAGCAGGCCACCGCGCCCGCTCCCCGCCCCGAAACCCCCGTCTTCCTGCCCTCCGCCGGGCGCGAGGTGACGGTAACCACGCCGCTGTACAAGGCCGTGCTGCATTCCGGCGGCGGCGTGTTGAAGCATTTCAGCCTGACGCGCTACCGGACGGCCATCACTGCCGGCGCCCCGGCCGTGGACCTGGTGGACACCGCCGCCACGGTCATGTCGCCCCTGGGCCTGCTGATCAACGGCCAGCCTTCGTGGAGCACCGGTCAGTGGTCCTTCGACGGCGGCGACCTGGCGCTGGCCGCCGGGCAGTCCGGCGTGCTGACCTTCACCGGAGAGGTGGACGGCGTGCGCGTGGTGCGCGAGCTGACCTTCAGCGCCGACACCTACCTTATTTCCGAAAAGGTGCGCCTGGCCCCCCTGGCCGATGCGCGCACCGTGCGCCTGGGCTTTACCGTGGGCACGGGCAACCTGTCGCCCAACGGCGGCCAGTACGATCATACCCGCGTGGCCTGGCTGCACGAGGGTTCGTTCAGCGAAAAGACCAGCGCCTCCGACCTCGAGAAGGGCGTGCTGGAAACCGGCACCCTGAGCTGGGGCGCGGTGATGAGCAACTACTTCCTGGTGGCGGCGGCCCCGGCCGACACCACCGGCGTGACCCTGAAGGGCAAGCTGCAGGAAGGCGTGTACCGCGTGGCCATGGAACGCGGCGACGTGTCCATTCCCGCGGGCGGCGAAACCACCGCCGCGTGCAGCTACTGGATCGGCCCCAAGGAACGCGGCCTGCTGAAGGAAGCGCCCAATCAGCTGTCCGAGGCCATCAACCTCGGCTGGTTCAGCATCATCGCCCGTCCGCTGGTGGACATGCTGGAGTTCTTCCACAAGTACGTGGGCAACTACGGCGTGGCCATCATTCTGCTGACCGTGCTCATCAAGCTGGTGTTCTGGCCGCTTTCGCACAAGAGCTACAAGTCCATGGAGCAGATGAAGAAGCTTCAGCCCATGCTCCAGAAGCTGCGTGAAAAGCACGGCGACGACCGCGAGAAGATGAACGAAGAGATGATGCGCCTGTACAAGACCTACAAGGTCAACCCGGCGGGCGGCTGCCTGCCCATGCTGGTGCAGATTCCCGTCTTCTTCGGCCTGTACCAGGCACTGCTGAACGCCATAGAACTGCGCCACGCCTCGTTCATCACGCATCTGCCGTTCACCGACATGGTCTGGCTGGCCGACCTTTCGGCCAAGGACCCCTACTACATCACCCCCATCGTCATGGGCGCCACCATGCTGTTGCAGCAGAAGCTGACGCCCGCCCCCGGCGATCCGACCCAGGCCAAGATCATGATGTTCATGCCCGTGGTGTTCACCTTCATGTTCCTGAGCTTCCCGTCGGGCCTCGTGGTGTACTGGCTGTGCAACAACGTGCTGTCCATCGCGCAGCAGTGGTGGATGCTCCGCAAGGCATAGGAAGTCCCTTTCGCCCCCCTCCGTCCGCCCTGCGCGGGCGGAGGGGCGGCCATGCGCCGGTCGCGCGTCCGCATGACGGGCACATGACCGCGCGGCGGGCCAGCCGCCCGCAAGGCACCTTCCGCTCCGCCCCCCTCCCTCCCACTTCGAGGTGACAGCATGGATGGATACAAGGAGTTTCAGGGGAAAAGCCTCGACGATGCCATTCGCGAGGCCTGCTCCTACTTCGACGCCCCTCGCGAGAAGCTCGAGATAGACATTGTCCAGGATGCCAAGTCCGGTATCTTCGGCATCGTGGGTGCCCGCAAGGCCATGATCCGCGCGCGCCGTGCCCAGATCGGGCAGATAGGCCGCCTGGCCCCGTCTGGTCAGCCTGGCCAGTCTGGACAGTCTGGCCAGTCGGCTGCTTCCGCCCCAGATTCCAACGGCACCAACGACGCATCCTCTCCCGCGCAGCCCCGTGACGCGCGAGCCATCGTGGCAACGCCGGAGACGGAAGCCGCCGAGGCCCGTGCCGGTCGCGCTTCCCGCCCCCGCGAAGATCGCCCCCCCCACCCGCGTGACGACAGGCCCCGCCGTGAACGCGGCGAAGCCGCTCCGGCCATGGCCGATCCCGCCGCCGGGGCCGATGCCCGAACCGACGCCGAACCCGGTGACGAGGACGACGAGCGCAGGCCGGATGGCGAGCGCAATGGTCGTCGTCGCCGCCGTGGTGGACGTGGCCGCCGCGAACGTGACGGTGAGACCCGTGGCGACAACGGCGATCAGCCAAGCCAGCCTCGCGATGCCAACGGCGAGGCCGCTGATGGTGCTGCGTCCGAAGATTCCCGTCCCGACGGCAGACCCGCCCGCGCACCCCGTGCGCCGCAGGCACCGCGTGGAGAGCGTCCCGCGCGCCAGCCGCAGGATGGCGACGCCAACGGACAACCGGGTCAGCAGGACCGACGCGGCGGCCCTCGCCGCAACGGCGAACGAGCGGAACGTCCAGAGCGGGCCGAGCGGATCGACAGACCGGGCAGACCCGACAGACTCGACAGACCGGGCAGGCCGGAGAGGCCGGGCCGGCCCGCAAGGCCCGAACAACTCGCCGGTGATGCCGCCCTGGGCCTCGACATGCTGGACGACGCCGACGAGCACGGCGGCGACGGCCTGCCGGAAATTCCGCTGGAACAGCTGGACCGGGAGCAGGTGACCCAGGTGGCCGTGGAGGTCATGGAACGCCTGGTTACCCCGGTCATCGGCGAGGCGGGCTTCACCGTGGAACTGGCCGAAGGCCGCGTCAACGTTTCCGTGGATTGCGGCGAGAATTCCGGGCTGCTCATCGGCCGCGAAGGGCAGACCCTGTCGGCGTTGCAGTACTTGGCCTCGCGCATCGTCTCGCGCCGCCTTGGCGCCTCGGTGCGGGTGCAGCTGGATTCCGGCGACTACCGCGAACGCCAGGACGACAAGCTGCGCGACATCGCCCTGCACCTGGCCGAAAAGGTGCGCGCCACCGGCAAGCCGCAGTCCACCCGTCCGCTCAGCTCGTACCACCGCCGGGTGGTGCACGTGACGTTGCAGGACGACGAAGAGGTGGTCACCCGCAGCAAGGGCGACGGCCCGCTGAAGCGGGTGATCATCATGCGCAAGAAAAAAGGGTAGGGGCTGTCCCCAAATTGTCCTTTCGCCCGTTGGCTTCCGACCCGAAGGGCGCGAAGCGTGGCCGTTAGGCGAGCGCGTAGCGTGAGTCTTACGGGCATCGTGCGCAACGAGGTCAAACTTCACCTGCCATATAGGTCGAATACGATAAGAGTATACTCCCTCATGGCGGGCTTGTTTTCCTTGCCAACGGACGAAAAACCTAATTTGGAAACAGCCCCTTGGCCGACCGACCCCGGCGGCAGTGCTGCCCTGGGGAGCCGGGGCGGAACATTCCGTTCGCGGCAGGCGGCGGGAACATACATCGTCGAATCGCGTCGCGGGGGAGGCCCACAGGGTTTCCCCCGTTCGCGTCCGCAAGGGCGCACGCCCGCCGGGCCAAGGGGCCGGGCAGGGCGCCGCGCCGGGGAGCACGCCATGCGGCAGGAAGGCACCATCGCCGCCATCGCCACCCCGCCCGGTACCGGGGGGGTGGGCATCATCCGCATCAGCGGGCCGGACAGCCATGCCATTCTGAGGCGGCTGTTCCTGCCCGCCTCGCCGCGTTTTGCCGGGTTCCGGCCCTGGACGCTGCACCGTGGCCGAGTGTGCGACGCCACGGGCGCGCCGCTGGATGACGTGCTGGCCGTGGCCATGCCCGGCCCGCGCACCTTTACCGGCGAGGACGTGGCCGAAATCCACTGCCATGGCGGTCCTGCCGTGCTGGCGGCGGTGCTGGAGGCGGCCTGCGCCTGCGGCGCGCAGCTTGCCGGGCGGGGTGAATTCACCCGGCGGGCTTTCCTGAACGGGCGCATGGACCTGACCCAGGCCGAAGCCGTGGCCGAGATGATCGCCGCTCCCGCACAGGGCGGGTTGCGTCTGGCCCAGGCCCGTTTGCAGGGGCTGCTGGGCGCGCGGGTGGCCGAACTGCGGGCGCGCCTGCTGGATCTGCGCGCGCAGGTGTGCGTGGCCGTGGATTTTCCGGAGGACGAGGTGGATTGCCTTGCCCCGAATGCCTTCGTGGCCGAATGTGAAGGGGTGGCCGCCGGGGTGCGCGGGCTGCTGACCGCCCACCAACGGGGCCGCTGCTGGCAGGAGGGCGCGCTGGTGGTGCTGGCCGGGCACGTCAACGCGGGCAAGTCCAGCCTGATGAACGCCCTGCTGGGGCGCCGCCGGGCCATCGTTACCGACATGCCCGGCACCACGCGGGATTTCATCGAAGAACCGGTGCAACTTGCCGGGTTGCCGGTGCGCCTGGTGGACACGGCGGGCCTGCGCGATACCGGCGACATCGTGGAACAGGAAGGCGTGCGCATCAGCCGCGACCTGGTGGCCCAGGCCGACCTTGTCCTGCTGGTGGTGGACGCCGCCACGGGGCTGGGCCATGCCGAGCGCGAACTGCTGCGCCAGGTGCGCGACCAGCAGGTGCACGGGGACAAGCCGGGCGGGCGGGTGCTGGTGGTGCTGAACAAGACCGATCTTGCCGCTGCGTCCGTGTCCGGTGCCGCCTTCCAGTGCCCACCGGAGGTGGATGGCTGCCCCTGCGTGGCGGTATCCGCCCTGCGCGGGCAAGGGGTGGACGAACTGGCCGCCGCCGCGCGGGCCATGGTATTGACCGGGCTTGGCGCGTCCGGTGCGGGCGGGGAACCGGAGTCCGGCGATCTTGCACCCAACCTGCGTCAGGCTCAGGTACTGCGTCGTGCGCTGGACGAACTGGACGCCCTGATGGAGGATGTCCGCGCCGGGGTGCCGTACGACCTGTGCTCGGTGCGGCTGGATGGTGCCTGCGCCGTGCTGTCGGAAATCACCGGCGAAACCACCCCCGCAGAGGTGCTGGAGCATATATTTTCTTCGTTCTGCATCGGGAAGTAGATGGAATTCGTCCTGTAACGGGATCACCACGAAGCAAACGAGCCATCCCGTCTGTTGTGACCTGCGTCACTGACCGGAACCCGCCGCCGTGCCACGGTGCACGCATGGCGGACACGCCACAGGAGTAACATGTCCGATCGCGCGCCCTCTCCCTTCATCGTCAACGGTTGTCGCGGTACGACCGTTGCCTCCTCTCGCGGGGGCACCTGCCGTTTTTCCCTGCCCGTGCCGGAGGGCTTTCTGGCCCGACTGGAGCGGGTGGTGGCCGAAAGCGGCTGGCCGGACTTCCTGCGCGACGTGGTGCGCGGTCCCATCCTGCACCATCACGCCTTCCGGGTGGCGGTGTCCGCGTGCCCCAACGGCTGCTCGCGCCCGCACATCGCGGATGTGGGCATCATCCGGGCCTGGACGCCGGGCCGCGCCTCCGATGCCTGCACCCGTTGCGGACTGTGCGAGCGGCTGTGCCCCGACCATGCCATGACAGTTGAAGATGACGGGCCGCGCCTGCACCCCGAAAACTGTCTTTCCTGCGGGCTGTGCATCAAGCGCTGCCCGGAAAAGGCCCTGCCCGTGGCCCGCGAGGGCTGGCGGGTGGTGGTGGGCGGTCGCCTTGGCCGCAGGCCCCGGCTGGCCACCGAACTGGAAGGGCTGGACGAAGTGCCGGGTACCTCCGGCTTCCCCGGCCAGTCGCACCTGCTGGACGACGATGGCGTGGTGCGCGCCCTGCGCAACGCGCTGGCGTGGTACATGCGCGAATACCGGCTGCACCTGCGCTTCGGCGACCTGGTGGCCTCCGACCCCGCCACGGCGGCGCGTCTGGCGGGCACCCTGCCGGGGCCGGTGCGCAATCCCGAAAAGATGGCCCCCATGCGCTTCGATACCCCCGCACCGGATACCGGCGAAGGGGAGGGCGCGGCGGGCGAAACCCCGTAGCGTTCCTGTTCACGCGCATGGCCCGGCATCGTCCCGATTCCCGCCGCCCGCATGGGGCACCGGCCCCGTTGCAAGACGGAGCCGCCGCACCGGCGGGCCTTGCGGAAATCGGCCCGGTGTCGGAAGCGCCCACGAGGCCCTGCCCGACCATGCCCCACCTTTCGGATGATTCTTCCCGGCCCGCGCCGCCGCTTTCGCCCTCCACGCCTGATGGTGGGGCGAACGGCGGCGCGGGCCGTACCGCGTTCTGGTCCGTTACCGTCCCCTGTCTGCTGGCCTTTGCCCTGCTGGCCGCCCACGCAGTGCGCTCCGGCGACGGGGGCACGGCGGCGGCGTGGGGCGTGCTGGCGGGGCTGGCCTGTATCCGCCTTGCCTGGGTGCGCCTGGTGGCTGCCGCCGCGTTGTTCGCCGGGGGCTTGTTCTGGGTGTCCGTGGGCGTGGACCTGGTGCGCTTTCGCATGGCCTTCGGCCTGGACTGGCTGCGTCTTGCGATGATCATGGCGGCGGTCACCGGCCTGACCATGGCCGCATGGTGGCGTCTGGCGGGAGAGGCCGGGCGGCAACACCATCATCGCGGTACGGATACCGCGTGGCCCAGGGCAATAGCCTTTCTGCTGGCCGTCGGGCTGCTGTGGCTGGCCCGCTGGCGTGCATCAGGTATCGTGCTGCTGCTGTCCGACCGCTTCCTGCCCGGCTCCGGGCCGCTCCAGATCGCCCTGGCCGGGGTGTACGCCGCGTGGGTGGCCGGGCTGCTGCTGGACCCCGCACGGGCGCGCAAGGCCCGTCCGCGCCTGTGGGCGCTGTTTTCCGCCGTGTTCTTCGGCCAGTTGGCCCTGGGCCTGCTGGGCGCGCACCGCCTGCTGATGACCGGGGCGCTGCACCTGCCCGTGCCCGCGCTGATCCTGGCCGGGCCGCTGTACCGGGGCGAGGGCGTGTTCATGCTGGTGCTGTTCGGCGTCTCGGTGCTGCTGCTGGGCCCGGCGTGGTGCAGCCATCTCTGCTACATCGGCGCGTGGGACGATGCCTGCTCGCGCTTGCGCGGGGCCGCCGCGAAGCCGGGAGACAAGGGGGAAAGGCCCCGGAAAGGCGGGCGGCCCATGCCGCCGCCCTTGCCCCGTTGGGCGGTGGCGATGCGCTGGTGTCTGGCTGCCGTGGTGTTCGCCGTGGCATGGATCATGGGGCGGGCCGGGGTGCCGGTGGGCGTGGCCGCCACGGTCGCCGGGCTGTTCGGGCTGGCCGGTGTGGCGGTGATGGTGGGGCTGAGCACGCGCCGGGGCATGATGGTGCACTGCACCGCCTTCTGCCCCATGGGCGCCGTGGGCAACCTGCTGGGGCGCATCGCGCCGTGGCGGCTGCGCGTGGGGCCGGGCTGCACCCGCTGCGGGGCCTGCCTTGCCATCTGCCGGTACAACGCGCTGGACGCGCGGCGGCTGGAAGCAGGGCGGCCCGCCCTGTCCTGCACCCTGTGTCGTGACTGCATCGGCGTGTGCCGCCACGGGGCCATGCGACTGACCCTGCCGGGGCTGTCCCCGGCGGCGGCGTGGCGCACCTTCACCGTGCTGGCCGCCGTGCTGCACGCGGTGTTCCTGAACGTGGCCCGCATGTAGCGGCGTGCCAGTCAACGGAATGCGTCGCGCGCGGAGACGGCGCGCAGGCAAGGTTCATTTCCGTGTCACCGGTGCCGCACTTCGCAAACCGGTGCGGATCGGCATGAATTGGCGCGAAACGGCGTGAATCGGTGTAAACGGGCGTGAACCGCTGGCCGGAGGGGCGGGCATGTCCGCGCCGTCGCCCCCGTTCGGGCCGCGTCCCTGGCTGCGCGGCGGGGTATTCTCCCTCGGGCCGTGGTACCGCGTCAGCACCGGGGGTTTACGTAATCCGGCCCATCATGTATGAATGCCGCCGCCGGAGCCACCGCGCGCTTCGTGCCTTTTCAGCATCCCGCGCCGCCGGTTCGTCGCATTTCCGGCTCCGTGGACCGCGCCTTCACGAGTGCCACTGATGAAGAAGATTCCCGAACGGTATCGGCGTAAGATCAGCAAGGACGAAATCAACGAGCTGCCCCTTGAGCGGTATGCGGGTGAAATCCGCATTGTCCGCAGCGAGGAGGAGCTCGCGGATGCCGTTGACCACCTGCGTGACGAAGACGTGCTGGGCTTCGATACCGAAACCCGGCCCACCTTCCGCAAGGGCAAGGTCAACCTGCCGTCGCTGGTGCAGCTTGCATGCAGCGAAGTGGTCTACCTGTTCCAGCTCAACTGGCTGCCCTTTGGCGAGGCGCTGGCCTCGGTGCTGTCCGACGCGGACATCGTCAAGACCGGCGTGGCCGTGCGCGATGACATCCGCGACCTGCAAAAGCTGTTCGCCTTCAACGACGCGGGCGTGGTGGACCTGGGCGAGGTGGCGCGCGACCTGGGCCTTGAAACGCACGGCCTTCGCAACCTTGCCGCCAATTTTCTGGAAGTGCGCATCTCCAAGGGTGCCCAGTGTTCCAACTGGAGCAACCGCGAACTGGCCCCCCAGCAGGTGCTGTACGCCGCCACCGATGCCTGGGTCAGCCGCGAGATTCATTTGCGCATGCGCAGGCTGGGACTCATCGACCGCTAGTCGGTCTGGCCCCTTTCTGCGTCGGTCCGTTTTCCCTTGCCGCATTTTCTGCGCGCCCCCATGCACGTCATGGGGGCGCGCGGTGCGTTTCTTCGCCTTTTCGCCGTTCCGCCGCCTTTGTCACGTCGTCGTCACCAAGCGTGGCATGTGCGGGCGTCCGGCAGCGGCATGCCACGGAAATACCAGCCACCTTGGCAGTGGTGGGGAAAAATGTCACATCCTTGTAACGGAGCAACCACGCATCCGTCACCGGCACCGCACATCTTCTCGGGCAGGAAAGCGCCAAGGAGAACCACATGACGAAAGAGCGCATTCTGGTGGTGGAAGACGACGAGGACATCCTGCAGTTGCTGACCTTCACCTTCGAATCCGCAGGGTTCGAGGTGCGAACGGCCACCACGGGACGCGAAGGTCTGGACATCGCGCTGCGGCAGAAGCCCGCGCTTGTTCTGCTGGACCTGATGCTGCCCGGCATGAGCGGACTTGACGTGTGCCGCGAGCTGAAGCGCCTGCCGGAAACGGAAGATGTACCGGTAATCATGCTTACCGCGCGCGGAGAGGAAGTGGACCGCATCGTGGGGCTGGAACTGGGGGCCGACGACTATGTGGTCAAGCCCTTCAGCCCGCGTGAACTGGTGCTGCGTATTCGCGCCGTGCTCAAGCGCGCGCAGGGCGTGGCCGAAAACCCCCAGCGCTCGCAGTGGCAGATCGACGGGCTTGCCCTGGACCTTGACGCGCACCGGGTGGAGGTGGACGGCGAAGAAGCCGCCCTGACCGCCACGGAATTCCGCCTGCTGGCGGAACTGGTGCGCAACCGGGGCCGCGTGCGCACCCGCGACCAGTTGCTGAACACGGTGTGGGGATACGAGTTCGAAGGTTACGCCCGTACGGTGGATACCCACGTACGCAGGCTGCGCCAGAAGATCGGCGGCTACGCGGCCATGATCGAAACCATCCGGGGCGTGGGATACCGCTTCAAGGAACAGTAGCCCCGGATTCCGCGTGGCGGCCATGCACGGCGCAGCAGCCTTGCACCGCTGAATCTCGGCACCGGCACACCGCCCCGTGCGGCGGCATCGCCCCTTTTCGCCTAACGCCCCAATGCCCCCAACGCGCGGCGCGCCACGCGTCGCCGGGAACGAGACATGCCAGACAGCAAGAACGTGAAGATGCACTCTGCATCGCTGAATTTCTACTACGGCGACTTTCAGGCGCTGCACGACATCAATCTGGAGTTCGAACGCAACCAGGTCACCGCGCTCATTGGGCCGTCTGGCTGCGGCAAGAGCACCTTCCTGCGGTGTCTGAACCGCATGAACGACCTCATTCCCATTTCGCGCGTGGACGGTGAGATATGCCTCGACGGCATGAACATCCACGACGCCCGGCTGGACGTGGTGGAACTGCGCCGTCGCGTGGGCATGGTGTTCCAGAAGCCCAACCCCTTCCCCAAGTCCATTTTCGAGAACGTGGCCTACGGGCTGCGCGTCAACGGCGTGCGCGACAAGGAATACATCGCCGAAAAGGTGGAGCAGAGCCTGCGCCACGCCGCCCTGTGGGACGAGGTGAAGGACCGCCTGCAAGAGTCGGGTCTGGGCCTTTCCGGCGGGCAGCAGCAGCGGCTGTGCATCGCCCGGGCCCTGGCCGTGGAGCCCGAGGTGCTGCTGATGGACGAACCCGCATCCGCGCTGGACCCCATCGCCACCCAGAAGATCGAGGAACTCATCCATATCCTGAAGAAGGACTACACCATCATCATCGTGACCCACAGCATGCAGCAGGCGGCCCGCGTCTCTGACCTGACGGCCTTCTTCTACATGGGGAAACTGGTGGAGTGGGGCGCGACGGAAATGATGTTCACCAGGCCGCGCAACAAGCAGACCGAAGACTATATTACCGGCCGGTTCGGGTAGGAGGAGTTCTCAAATTGTCCTTTCGTCCGGGGGCTGCGTCGAACTTCGTCTGCCAGATCGGTCGAATACAACAAGAGCGCGTTGCGGTCCTCATCCGTAAGGCTCGAAGACTCGCCAACGGCTGAGGCATACTCCCTCCTGTCAGGCTTGTTCTCCTTGCCGCCGAACGAAAATCCTGCTTTGACAACTCCCCCAGGAGAGTTCTGTGGAAACGCATTTTCACCAGCAATTGCAGAAGCTTCGCCTGAAGGTGCTGGAAATGGCCGCGCATTCGCAGGCGGCCATCGAAACCGCCGTGCGCGCCTTGCAGCACCGCGATGCCGACGCCGCGCGCTCGGTCATCGCAGGCGACAAGCTGATCAACACCATAGAGTGCGAGATCGACGAGCTCAGCTTCCGGCTGCTGGCGCTGGACCAGCCCATGGCCGTGGATCTGCGCATCATCGTGGCCATCATGCGGGCCAGCATGTACCTGGAACGAGTGGGCGACGAGGCCGTGAACATCGCCGAAGCAGCCATGTTCCTGGCATCCCGGCCGCCGTTGCCGGAAATGCCCAGCCTGAACGAACTGGGCACCCACGCCGTGGACATGTTCCGCAAGGCGGTCATGTCCTTTCGCGAAAGCGACGCCGGGCTGGCCCGCGAGCTGCGCATGCTGGACAAGCGCTGCAACCAACTGGACGTGCAGGTGCTGCGCGAACTCATGGACTACATGAGCCGCGAAAGCCCCGCCGTTGAGCGCGCGGTGCACACCATCCTTGTCTCGCGCAGCCTCGAACGGGTGGGCGACCTGTCCACCAACGTGGGCGAGACGGTGATGTTCATTGTCGAAGGGCTGAACATCAAGCACAGCTTCCAGATCAATTCCGGCGGCTCGTGCAGCTAGCACGGTACGCCTTACCGCACCGACATGGCGGGGCTGCCCACACGGCGGCCCCGCTTTGCATTCGCGGGCGGCTGCGGTATGCTGTCGCCCCGCCGCCCGCCGGATTGCCGGACGGGGTCGGCACATCCCATACCCCCACGCGGCCCGCACCTGCGGCGTCCGCCCCGGAGACCCGATGACCCAATTCGGCAAGCGCACCGTGCAGTTTCCCGTAACCCCGGAAGAAGTCCCCGCCCTGGTGAGCCGCATCGGCGAACAGATGGCCGCTGGCGTCATCACGCTGGATGGCCGTTCGATAGAGATCGAAGGCTACGAAAGCATTGGCATTTCGCTGAAGCGCACCGGCGACAAGCTGCGCGCCCGCGTGAAGGTGAAGTTCCCCAAACGTCCCGGCGAGGTGGGTGACGCGGGCAGCGATGCTGATGACAGTGACGGGGATGACGATTAGCCGTCCCGCGGCGGCAGGGGGTGGCGGCTCTGCCGATCACCCCGACCGCACCGGCCACTCTGGCCGCTCCGCCTGCTCTGCCCGCTGTGGCAGTCACGTGCCCGGCGACCGCCCGGATTGCGGCGTACCGAATGGTGATATGCCAGACAGGGGCGCCATGACCGGCGATGCCGCGCATGGTCCGCGCATCGTCTTCTTTACCGGCGGCACGGCGCTGAAGTCGCTCAGCCATGCCCTGACGGATCGGACGCACAACTCCGTGCATCTGGTCACCCCGTTCGATTCCGGCGGCAGCACGGCCGTGCTGCGGCGCTACATCCGCATGCCCGCCGTGGGCGACCTGCGCAACCGCCTGCTGGCCCTGGCCGACCCGACCGTGGCCACGCCGCCGCTGCTGGCGCTGTGCGACCTGCGCCTGGCCGACGCGGGCGCATACGACACCCTGATGCAGCGGCTGTATGCGCTGGGCTCTGAACGAGACCCCGCCTGGCGCGGCATCGACCCGCTGGTGGCCGACGTGCTGCGCCTGCACCTGCGCTGGTTTCTGGAGTTCGCGCCGTCCGGCTTCGACCCGCATGGCGCGTGCCTGGGCAATCTGCTGCTGGCGGGTGGATACCTGCGCCACGGCGGCGGGCTGGGACCGGTGCTGCACCTGTTCACGCGCCTGCTGCGGGTGCGGGGCACGGTGGTTCCCATCGTGGACGACGACCTGCATCTGGCGGCGGAACTGGCCGAAGGTACCGTGCTGCTGGGGCAGCACCGCATTACCGGCAAGGGCGTGCCCGGCATCACCGCGCCGGTGCGCCGCCTGTTCCTGACCCGCACCCGCCCTGATGATACCGGACAAGCCGAAGCAGGCGGTCAGGCCGAAGCAGGCGGTCAGGCCGGAGCCGGTGGGCCAGGCGGGACCGGGGACGAGGAGCGCCATGGCGTCGGGGGCGGAAAATGCGCCCCTCCCGCCGAGGCGCGCGTGCCCGTGTCCGACGCGGCGGCCCGGCACATCGCGCAGGCGGACCTGATCTGCTTTCCCATGGGCAGCTTCTATACCAGCGTGCTGTCCAATCTTTTGCCCCAGGGAGTGGGGCGCGCCGTGGCTGCTGTTCCGTGCCCCAAGGTGTACGTACCCAACACCGGCACCGACTCGGAGCAGCTCGGCTTGTCAGTGGCCGACTGTGTCGCCGTCCTGCTGGCGGCGCTGCGGCGCGACGCGGGCGCGGACGTGCCTGCTGACCGCCTGCTGCAAACGGTGGTGGTGGATACCCGCAACGGTGTGTACTCCGGCGGCATCGACCGCGAAGGGTTGCGCGCGCAGGGCGTGGATGTGCTGGATGCGCCCGTGGTGCGGGCACTGCCCGATGGCGGGGCGCACGCCGCCGCCGTGGCGGGGCGTCACGACGCCGAAGCCGTTGCCGACCTGCTGTTGCGCCTGGCGCGCCCGCGCGGATAGCCTTTTCAGGCGTCGGGCCTGCGTGGTTTTTGGCGGATGAACGAAAACGCCCCCGCGTGCATGCACGCGGGGGCGTTGTTTCGTGTCGTCGAGACGGGCCGGGTTAGCCGGCGATGGTCTTGCGCAGGATGTCGAAGGCCTCGTCGATGCCGGCCGGGTTGGTACCACCGGCCTGGGCCATGTCGGGCCGCCCGCCGCCGGAACCGCCCACGGCGGTCGCCACGGCCTTGATCAGGGCCGGGGCGGTGAAGCGGTCGTGCAGGTCCTTGGATACGGCCACGATCAGGCTCACCTTGTCGCCGTCGGGGGCGGCCAGGCAGGCTATGCCCGAGGGGAGCTTGGAGCGCACGTCGTCCATCAGGTCGCGCAGGGCCTTCACGTTGGGCACGTCCACCCTGGCGGCCAGCACCTTCACGCCGTTGATCTCGGCCAGTTCGTCCATGATGTTGCGGCCCTGGCCGGAAGTGGCCTGGGAGCTGGCCTTTTCCAGGTCCTTGCGCAGGCTCTTCACGTCCTTCTGCAGGGCCTCCACGCGGGGCACGATCTCGCCGGAGCGGGCCTTCAGCAGCCCGGCAACCTGGCCCAGTTCCGCGCGCTGGTCCATGACCATGCGCAGGGCGTTCCAGCCGGTGATGGCCTCTATGCGGCGCACCCCGGCGGCCACGCCGCCCTCGGACAGGATCAGGAACAGCCCGGCCTGGCCGGTGGCGCGCAGGTGCGTGCCGCCGCACAGTTCCACAGATTCGTCGGCAATGGCCACCACGCGCACCTCGTCGCCGTACTTTTCGCCGAACAGGGCCATGGCCCCGCGGGTCAGCGCGGCGTCGTAGGCCATGTGGTCGGTTTCCAGCGGCAGATCGGCCAGGATCACCCGGTTCACCTCGCGCTCCACGGCGGCGATTTCTTCCGGCGTCATGGCGGCGATGTGGGTGAAGTCGAAGCGCAGGCGGTCGGGGGCCACCAGCGACCCGGCCTGCTTCACGTGGTCGCCCAGCACGCGGCGCAGGGCGGCGTGCAGCAGGTGGGTACAGGTGTGGTTGCGGGCAGAGGCCACGCGCTCGTCCTCTTCCACCAGCAGGTGCACTTCCTGGTCGGGCAGGATTTCGCCGTCCACCGTTTCGATCTGGTGCACGGTGAGTTCGGGCGAGGGCTTCAGGGTATCCAGCACGCGGGCCTTGCCCGAGGGAGACGTGATGGAACCCAGGTCGCCCGTCTGGCCGCCCGAGGCGCCGTAGAACGGGGTGCGGGTGGCCACAAGGTAGCCCTTGGCGCCCTTGGGCAGGCCTTCGCAGGGCAGGCCGGAGGCATCCAGCAGGGCCACCACGCGGCTGTCGCCCGCAAGGTGGTCGTAGCCGATGAATTCCGAGCGCAGGCCTTCTTCGAGCAGGGCGTGGAAGCGCGAGGCGATGTCCGATTCGCCGGAGCCTTTCCAGGCGGCCTTGGCGCGTTCCTTCTGCTCGGCCATCAGGGTGCGGAAGCCGTCCTCGTCCACCGTGAAGCCGCGCTTTTCCGCGATGTCGTTCACGATGTCCAGCGGAAAGCCGAAGGTGTCGTACAGCTTGAAGGCCACGTCGCCCGCCACGTGGGTGCTGCCCGCGCCGCGCAGGCTTTCCAGTTCCTCTTCCAGCAGGGCCAGGCCCTTGTCCAGGGTGCGGTTGAAGCGCTCTTCCTCCTCGCGCACCACGCGGGCCATGAAGTCGGCATTGCCGCACAGTTCGGGATAGTCGTCGCCCATCACCTCGACCACCTTCATGGCGGTCTTGTGCAGGAAGGTGCCGGTCTGGCCGATGAGCCGCCCGAAGCGGTAGGCGCGGCGGATCAGGCGGCGCAGCACGTAGCCGCGCCCCTCGTTGGAGGGCAGGATGCCGTCGGTGATCATGAAGGCCATGGAGCGGCTGTGGTCGGCGATGACGCGCAGGGCGGTGTCCGTTTCGTCGTTGGCGCGATAGGACACCCCGGCGATGCCGCAGGTGTACTGGATGATGGCCTGGAACAGGTCGGTGTCGAAGTTCGAGAACACGCCCTGGCACACGGCGGCGATGCGCTCCAGCCCCATGCCCGTGTCGATGGAGGGCTTGGGCAGCGCGGTGCGGGTGCCGTCGGCGGCCTGGTCGTACTGCATGAACACGAGGTTCCAGATTTCCAGGTACCGGTCGCAGTCGCACTTGCCGATGCCGCAGTCCGGCCCGCAGGTCATGTGCTCGCCCTGGTCGATGAGGATTTCCGAGCACGGACCGCAGGGGCCGGTATCGCCCATGGACCAGAAGTTGTCCTTCTCTCCCATGCGATAGATGCGCTCCGCCGGGATGTCGGTGTGCGCCAGCCACAGGTCGCGCGCCTCGTCATCGTCGCGGAACACGGTGGCGTACAGCCGTTCCTTGGGCAGCTTCAGGTCTTCTGTCAGGAATTTCCAGGCGAACTTGATGGCGTCTTCCTTGAAATAGTCGCCGAACGAGAAGTTGCCCAGCATCTCGAAGAAGGTGTGGTGGCGCGCGGTGCGGCCCACGTTTTCAAGGTCGTTGTGCTTGCCGCCCACGCGCAGGCACTTCTGCGAGGTGGTGGCCCGCACGTAGCCGCGCTTTTCCTGGCCCAGGAAGGTCTTCTTGAACTGCACCATCCCCGCGTTGGTGAACAGCAGCGAGGGGTCGTCCTTGGGCACGAGGGAAGAGGAGCGCACGATCTCGTGGCCCTGCGACTGGAAGAATTCAAGGAACCGGCGCCGGATTTCGTTGGCGGTTATCACTGGGTGTCTCCTGTGCGGATCGTATGGCGTCGCAGGCACGCGGCGCCGCGCACGTCACCGTACCCGCATGGCGGGGCTGGCGGCGGCGCGGCGCACGGTGCGGCTAGAATTCGTCGTCGTCCATGGCCCCGGCGTTGTCGTCCGGGTCCACGACCTTGGTGGGCATCATGCCAAGGTGCTCGATGAGCTTGGCTTCCACGTTCAGGCGCAGGGCTTCGTTTTCTTCCAGCAGGGCGCGGACGTTTTCCTTGCCCTGGCCGAGGCGCTCGGACCCGAAGGCGAACCACGAGCCGCTCTTTTCGATGATGCCAACGTCCGAGCCGAGGTCGATGAGTTCGCCGGTGCGCGAGATGCCCGTGCCGTACAGGATGTCGAACAGCGCCTCGCGGAAGGGCGGGGCAACCTTGTTCTTCACCACCTTGACCCTGGTGCGCGATCCGTAGACTTCTTCCTTGTCCTTCAGGGTCTGGATCTTGCGGATGTCCAGGCGGATGGAGCTGTAGAACTTCAGCGCGTTGCCGCCGGTGGTGGTTTCCGGGTTGCCGTAGCCCATGGTGCCGATCTTCATGCGGATCTGGTTGATGAAGATGACGGCGGTGCGCGACTTGTGGATGGTGCCGGTAAGCTTGCGCAGGGCGTGCGACATCAGGCGGGCCTGGCCGCCCACCTGCATTTCGCCCATGACGCCTTCCAGTTCCGCCTGCGGAATCAGGGCGGCCACCGAGTCGATGACCACGATGTCCACGGCGCTGGAACGCACCAGCATGTCGGCGATGTCCAGGGCCTGTTCACCGAAGTCGGGCTGCGAGATCAGCAGTTCATCGGTCTTTACCCCAAGGCGCCGGGCGTAGTTGGTGTCCAGCGCGTGTTCGGCGTCGATGAAGGCGGCGGTGCCGCCCAGCTTCTGGCATTCGGCGATGATGTGCAGGGCCAGCGTGGTCTTGCCCGAGGATTCCGGGCCGTAGATTTCCGATACGCGGCCACGCGGGATGCCGCCCACCCCAAGGGCCAGGTCCAGCCCGATGGAGCCGGTGGGAATCACCGGAATGTTCACGTGGGCAGTGTCGGACAACTTCATGACCGAGCCCTGGCCGTACTTGCGCTCGATGGTGCTGAGGGCCGTCGAGAGAGCCTCGCGGCGCATCTCTTCCGGTGTCAGCGCGGGTTTCTTCGCCATGTATGTCTCCGGGGTGGGATGATTGCGGGCTTGGGGTGGCCCCAGACTGACCTGATGCGCCAGACGGGCCTGATGCGCCAGACGGATCGGACAGGTCAGACGGATCGAACAGGCTCAATGCGTCTGGCGAACAGGCCCGATGCGTCTGACGGGCAGGCCCGGGCGTCCGAGGGCTTCACGGGGAATATCAGAAGGCGCGGCGGCGGGCAACGCCGGGTGCGCGGCTCCGGACGGCGGGGCAGGGGCCGGATCGGGTCAGGCCGGATCGGGGTCAGGCCGGATCGGGTCAGGCCGTATCGGGTCAGGCCGGGGCGGACAAGGGCCGGGCGGGCAAGGCAGGGGGCACTGCCACGCCGCGCCCCTGGCCGGTGTGCGCTCCGCGCCCCTTGCCAACGGCCCCACCGCGCCGTATGTCACCCCCCATGGAACGCAAACGTTACGACGCCGTGGCCCTGCTGTCCGGCGGTCTCGACTCTATTCTGGCGGTAAAGGTCATCGAGGAGCAGGGGCTTGCGGTCAAGTGCCTGCACTTCGTTTCTCCGTTCTTCGGCAAGCCCGGCAAGGTGAGGCACTGGGAGGCCGTGCACGGCCTCGACATCGCCACCGTGGACATGGGCGAGGACTTTGCCGCGCTGCTGCGCGAACGTCCGCAGCACGGCTTCGGCAAGGTGCTGAACCCCTGCGTGGATTGCAAGATCATCATGATTTCCCGCGCGCGGGAGATGATGGAGCGCTACGGCGCCTCGTTCATCATCACCGGCGAAGTGCTGGGCCAGCGCCCCATGTCGCAACGGCGCGACACCCTGAACGTCATCCGGCGCGATGCCGGGGTGAAGGAACTTCTGCTGCGCCCCCTGTGCGCCCAGAAGCTGGACCCCACCCCCGCCGAAGAATCGGGCCTGGTGGACCGCAGCCGACTGCACGCCATCTTCGGGCGCGGGCGCAAGGAACAGATGGCCCTGGCCGAAAAGTACGGCTTGACCGAAATTCCCACCCCCGCCGGGGGCTGCAAGCTGGCAGAGCGGGAGAACGCGCGCCGCTACTGGCCGGTGCTGGCCCATTCGCCGCACGCCACCGCCGCGGAATTCAAGCTGGCCAACATCGGGCGGCAGTACTGGGCCGGGCCGCACTGGTTGTCCATTGGCCGTCACCAGGCCGACAACGACGCGCTGGTGCGCTTTGCCTTTCCGGCGGACCTGCACTTCAAGGTGGCGGGCTTTCCCGGTCCGCTGGCCATCGGGCGGCAGTTCGACGGCAAGGTCTGGGACGCGGAAGTGGTGCGCGATGCCGCCGCCTTCGTGGCCTCGTTTTCTCCGAAGGCGGTGCGCGAGGGCACGCCCGTCACCGTACGCGTGGCCGGGCCGGACGGCATGACCGAGGTGACGGTAACCCCCGCGCGGGTCTCCTCGCTGGGCTGGGGCGAACTGAACTGGCTGGGCGTGCGCGAGGAAATCCGCGCCGATGCCCGCGCCCGCGCGCTGCCCGTGCCCGAGGGCAACGACGACGGCCCCGACGGGCAATCGGAGTAGGGCGTCCGGCACGGGCGGTGTACCTGCCGACCGACCCCGGCGTCGGTCAGACGGCCCGCCCGGCCTGCCCCATGACCACACCCATGACGTGGTACTGGCGGGTACGACCAGACTTGCGTCCTTCACAGGCGGCACGTGCGCATGCAAGTGCCGCTTCTTTTTGGTATGGTCTGCCATTTCGCGCTGTTGCGCGCCGCTGCCGGATTTCGGGGTGCTTCCGGCATTGCGGAGTGAGACAAATCCCTTGATAAAGAAGGGGGATGAGCCTAATGAGGGGTGCCCGGATCGCCCGGAGCTCATCTTTCAAGGAAACAGTGCACATGGCGAAACAGATCACCACCGCCCGCGACGGCTTTGCGACGCGTCTCGGCGTGCTTGCGGCCACCCTCGGCTCGGCCGTGGGTCTCGGCAATATCTGGAAGTTCCCGGCTCTCACCGGGCAGAACGGCGGCGCGTCGTTCCTGCTGGTGTACGTGCTGGCCACCCTGCTGGTCGGCCTGCCGGTGATGATATCCGAAATCATGCTTGGCCGCCGCGCCAGGGCCAATGCGGTGGGCACCTTCCGCCAGCTTGCCCCCAAGGGCCAGCCCTGGCATCTGGTGGGCCTTTCGGGCGTGGTGGCCGCGTTCCTGATCATGGGCTTCTACACCGATGTGGCCGGGTGGGTGTTCGCCTACATCTTCAAGGCCCTGTCCGGCGAAATAGCCACCACCGATCCCGCCGTGGCCGCCAAGGCCTTCGAGGCGCTGGTGGGCAACCCGGTGCAGTCGCTGCTGTGGCAGTGGGGCGTGCTGGTGCTGATCAGCGTCATCATCATCGCCGGGGTGGCGCAGGGCATCGAACGCACCACCAAGGTGCTCATGCCCGTGCTGCTCCTGCTGCTGGTGGCGGTGTGCGCGCGCAGCCTTACCCTGCCCAAGGCTGCCGAAGGGCTGGCCTTCCTGTTCACCCCCGATTTCAGCAAGATCACTCCCAACGTCATCCTGATGGCCCTGGGCCTTGCCTTCTTCAAGCTGTCCATCGGCATGGGCACCATGACCACCTACGGCAGCTATTTCCGCAACGACCAGGACATTCCGCTGACGGCCACCCGCGTCATGCTGTGCGACCTGACCATCTCCATCCTTGCGGGCATGGCGGTGTTCCCCGCCGTGTTCAACTTCGGCTTCGAGCCCAGCGCCGGGCCCAGCCTGCTGTTCATGACCATCCCCGCCGTGTTCACCTCGCTGCCGGGCGGCCAGGTATTCATGGTCATCTTCTTCTGCCTCACCGCCATCGCCGCCACCGGCGCCATGCTTTCGCTGCTGGAAGTGCCCGTGGCCTGGCTGGCGGAATCGTTCGGCATGCCGCGCAAGCGCGCCACCATCCTCACCTCGGTGACGCTGGCCATCATCGGCATTCCGGCCACGCTGTCCATGTCCACCATGGCCAACGTGAAGATCTTCGGCATGACCGTGTTCGACCTGTACGACTTCCTGTCGTCCAACGTGCTGTTGCCCGTGGGCGGCATCTTCATCTGCCTGTTTGCGGGCTGGGTGTGGGGTGCGGCCAACGTGAAGACGGAACTGTCCAACCGGGGCCAACTGCTCAACGGACCCATCATCGCCGCGTTCCTGACCGTGGTGCGCTGGGTGAGCCCGGTGCTGGTGCTGCTGGTTCTCCTCAAAGGCCTCAAGGTCTTCTAGCGCGCGTCGAAAACGCGCAGTACGCGGGCAATGGCGGCGTCAAACCGTTTTTTTGCTCCGGTCGAGTACGGGAAGAGTACACTCCCGTCGCAAAAAAACGGTTTTCCTTGTCCTTGCCGCACGTCCTGCGCGTTTTCGGAAAGCCGCTGAACCCGCGCGAAAGCCGGAAAACGGAAATACTGCCGCGCGCAGTCGGAAATGCCGGCAGGGTTTCGTGCGAACCCGCAAGCCATGAATGCAAAGGCCCCGCTTCGGCGGGGCCTTTTGCGTTGAATGAGCAGGGGGCTGGGACGCGCGGGAAGGGGAAGTGAGGAAAAGGCGAATGCGGGAAGGTGCAGGCCAGCCCCGCACCCTCACCATTCCTTGCGGCCCCCCGCGTAGGGCTTGGCCAGCCCGTGTTCGATGAGCGCGGTGGCGATGTCGCCGTCGTCGGCCTCCACATCGGCCAGCAGGCGAAAGTACTTGTCGCGGCGCAGGTTGCGCAGGGTCACCGTGCTGCCCGGCGCGGCCATGCGCAGGGTCAGCTCGCGGGCGCGGCGCGAAAGTTCGCGCAGGTTGGCGCGCGGGTCGCGCTTTTCGGGCGTGTCGCACCCGGCGATGCGCACGCTGATGGCCCGGCCCGCCACGGGCGGATAGCCGGGAATGTCCACCACCAAGGTGTCGCCATCGGGCACGCGCAGCACCACGGCCCGCGCACCGCCGAATGTTTCCCCGGCCTGGCAGGCAAGACCGCCCGTGTCCGCCAGAAGCGGCGGGAACAGCAGGGGCAGGGCCAGAAGCCCGGCGCGGAGCATGCGGGCAAGAAATGTGCGGCGCATGCATATATAAAAATCTATATATAGAAAAAGTGCAAGAGTGCCGCGCGGCGTGGGACGGAGTTGCCGGGGCGGCCCCGTGCTTCCGTGGCTGCGGTTCGCGGGGGCGAACGCCCGGCAAGACCCGGCATCCGTTGCCGCCGCAACCCTGTCGTAGCCCGAATGGCGCGAAAAGGAATGGAACTTGCTGTACTTTTGGCGGAAGGTGAAAAAAATGCCCCGGCGGCACTGCCACCGGGGCGGAACGGAATGTGGCGCGGGACCCGGGCCCCGTGGCGTCAGCCGAAGATTTCTTCCTTGGTCACCGCTTCGGCCTTGATGCGGTCGAGCAGTTCGGCGAACACGGCCTTGACGTTTTCGCGGATGTCGCCCGCCACCACCAGGAACAGCACGTCGTCGCCGGGGGCCAGTTCGCCTTCCACGGCGTCGGCAAGGATGCGGAAGATGCCCGGACGCGCCGACAGCTCTCGGCATATTTCATTGATGCGTTCGCGGTCGGGGGTTACCCTGATGGCGACCACGTTGCTCTTGTCCTTGCGCGACCAGCCGCGCACCACGCCGTTGTGCACCAGCACCATGCCGACGTTGTCGGCGAAGCCCGGTTCCTTCTTCAGGTCCGCGAGGGCCTTGGTAACGTCCATTCGTCACTCCGTATCAGGGTTGTTCCCTGGTTAGCCGTATCCAGAGGTCCGGATGCCCCAGTTGCAATCGTTGCTGCGCCGCCTGCCGGAGTTCCGCGAATCGCGCATGAGCGCCGCGGGGCTTGCCCTGTGGCTGAACTGGCAGGGCGACATCAATCCCGCCGTGCCGCAGACCTTGCAGGACTACGGCGGCATGACCATTTCCGTCGAGCGCGACCAGTCGCTGTGGTTCTTCTTCTCGGCGGACGTGTTCCTGGCGCTGGCGCGGCTGGAAATATGGGGCAAGTTCAACCCGTTGCCCGTGGCCGGGCAGGTGCTGCCCGCACGCCTGCTGCTGGGCATCAAGCGCGAGATTTCCCTGTCGCTGGAAAACGTGCTGACCACGCAGGAACTCATCGCCCCGCAGGAATTCCAGGTGTGGGTGCACCCCCGCGCCCGCGAGATGGGCACCGGCGTGCCGGGCCTGTCCTTCGAGAAGGCGGCGGCCCTGCGCGGCATGGTGCCCGCCGAATGGACCATGCTGCGGGCCGATTCGCGCCTGCCGTACCAGTCCACCACCGGATGGTACTCGGTGCTGCGCCCCCTGGGCAACCCCCTGGACAAGGGATTTCAGGCGGGCTGGCGCGCCATGTTCGGCGAGATCGAGGAAATCCTCAAGCGCCACAAGTTCAAGTACATCCTGCACGAATCCTTTCTCATCTTTCCGCTGGAGAACCTGCGCCTGTACCGGCAGTGGTGCCGCGACCTCTTGCAGCGCGTGCGCGAGGTGAAGGAACAGCGCCCCGACAGCTACTGGCCGTGCGTCAGCGCCATCGTGGACCGCAGGGGGCTGAACTTCAACAACGAGCTGCCTCGCAAGGTCGCCCTGGACTGGGACCAACTGGTGCCCGACTACCCGCACACCAGCTTTCGCAACGCCTACCTGCTGGGCGAGGGCTTCACCATCCACGAGGTGCGTTTTTCGGTCGAGCACAGCAGCATGGACGACTGGTGCAACGTGGGCCTTGCCGACGACGGGCAGGAGGCGGGCGCGCTGCCGGTGGTGGTTTCCACCCGCGCGGTGGCGGGCAACAACCCGTGCTGCTTCTACTGCGGCATGCGCAACCACGAGGTCACGGCCTGCCCCACCCGCAAGCTGGAGACGCTGACCCCCAGCGTGTGGCGCGACGTGGCCCTGCTGGACTTCGACACCCTGAATCAGGGCTTCCAGATTATAGACGCGCAACTGGCCGGTGACATTGGCGAAGGGGTTGCCGTGCTGCTGGCCTCGGAAGGGGCGGAAGGCATCATGACCCGCGCCATGTTCGACATCGGCGGCGCCGCGCAGCACCGCATGGTGCGCCGCATGTGGCTGGCACGGGGCAAGGACTACCCCAAGGGCCTCGACGAGATGGCCCCCAAGGACGACAACCCGGTGTGGGGCGTGCTGGAGTCGATCCGCCATGGCGAGCCCATGGCGCTGGAGCGCGAACTGGCCCAGATCCAGATCAAGAACCCGCGCGACTACCGCAACCGCACCATGCTGGGCTACGTGGCCTTGGAACGTGGCGACCTGTTGCGCGCCGCCTCATTGTGGAAGGAAGCGGAAACCCTGGCTCCCACGGCGTTGCAGCAGGGGTGGCACATCTTTCTCCAGGCGCGCCTGCACGAGGTGCAGGGCAAGTACCAGCCTGCCACCCAGCTCTACCGGCAGGTGGTGCGGATGTGCCCCCAGTGGACCGATGCCGAGTACCGCCAGGCGGTGTGCCATGTGAAGATGGGCTTCGTGGAGCAGGCCACGGCGCAGTTGCTGGCCCTGATCGCCCAGGATCCCAACGTGTTCAACCGGGTGCTGCTGGACCCGGAACTGGAGCGCGGTCACCTGCACCTGCTTACGGCGCTGCATGTGCCGTGGAGCGAGGCCGAGAACCGCGTGGAAGAAGAGAAGCAGGGGCTGGCGCGTCTGCGGGCGGAACTGGGCACGTGGTTCAGCGAGGAACATCCCTTTACCGTGCAGACCGACATGCGCGTGGCCAATCTGGTGCGCATGGCCGAAATACGCAACTTCGTGCCGTACCAGACGGTAATCAATGGCCGCTCGCAACTGGAAAAGGACATGCAGCTGCGTATCGGGCGCGAGGCCAAGGACCTGAAGACCCTGTTCAACGGGTTCATGACCCGGCTGATGCACATCCGCGACGAGGCGGCCTGGTTCCCGTTCCCGCGCATTCTGGTGGAGTTCAACAAGAACTACAACCTGTGCGCCGCCAGCCTGAACTGGGCGCTGAAGACGAATTTGCAGGTGGCGGAAACCTTCAAGCGCGCCCATGCCGTGGCCGAGGCCGAGGAGGAACGGCTGAAGGACCTGGAATCGCGCCTGAAGTTCCTGCGGATGGTGCGCGATTCCACACTGTTCATGCTGCTGTTTTGGCGCAGCTTCCTGTGGATGGAGATCGTCGGGCTGCTGCTGATCCTGGTGGCGGCGCCGCTTGCCCTGTTCTACGGCGAACGCGCCGGGTCCACATGGGCCACGGGCCTTATCAGCACCCAGAAATGGCAGTTGCAGAAGGGGCTGATCCTCATCCTGTCCGTGGTGGCCCTGGGCCTTGCCGCGCTGCGCACCACCCTGGTCTTCGAAAAGAAGAAGGATAAGTTGTTCAGCGAGGCTCGCGAAAAGCGCACGAAGAAAAAGAAGTAGGGCGTCGTGGCGACTTGCCTGCCGCGTCCGGCGCGACGGCCAGACACGATGTGTTCGGGATACGAGGAAACCCCCGCGCGACGGTTGTTGCGCGGGGGTTTTGCTTTCAGTCCGTGCTTCCCGTCTGTGCTTCCGCCGGTCTGGCCTCCTTGTCGGCCTGGTCGATGGCGGCGCGCCGCAGCGGGCTACTGCTGGTCCACGCCCTTCATGGCCAGGCTCACCCGGCCGCGCGCCCGGTCCACCTCCAGCACCCGCACCTGCACGGTGCGGCCAGGGGCCACCACCTCCGACGGGTCGCGCACGAAGCGGTCGGACAGCTGGCTGACGTGCACCAGGCCGTCGCGGTGCACCCCGATGTCCACGAACGCCCCGAAGGCCGTGACGTTGGTGACGATGCCCGGCAGCACCATGCCCGGTTCCAGGTCGTCGGGCGAATGCACCCCCTCCGCGAAGCGGAACGGGGTGAAGGACGGGCGGGGGTCGCGCCCCGGCCTGGCCAGTTCTGCCAAAATGTCACCAAGCGTGGGCAGCCCCACCCCCTCGGAAACATACTGCTCGGGTCGGATGCGCCCGCGCAGGTCGTCGCGGCGCAGCAGGTCGGCCAGGGCGCAGCCAAGGTCCGCCGCCATGCGGGCCACCAGGGTGTAGCGTTCCGGGTGCACCGCGCTGGCATCCAGCGGGTTGTCGCCGCGCACCCGCAGAAAGCCTGCTGCCTGCTCGAAGGCCTTGGGGCCAAGGCGCGGCACCTTCAGCAGGTCCTTGCGGCTGCGAAAGGGGCCGTTCTCCGCCCGGTGGAGCACGATGTTGCGGGCCAGCACCGGGCCGATGCCGGAAACATGGGCCAGCAGTTCCGGGCTTGCGGTGTTGGCGTCCACGCCCACGGCGTTGACGCACGAGGCCACCACCTCGTCCAGGGCGCGGCGCAGGGCGGCCTGGTCCACGTCGTGCTGGTACTGGCCCACGCCCAGCGAGCGCGGGTCGATCTTGACCAGCTCGGCCAGCGGGTCCATGAGGCGCCGCCCGATGGAAACGGCCCCGCGCACGGTCAGGTCATGGTCGGGAAATTCGCGGCGGGCCACGTCGGACGCGGAGTACACCGAGGCCCCGGTTTCGTTCACCAGCACCACGTCCACCCCTGCGGGCAGGCCCGCCCCCCGCACGAAGGCCTCCGTCTCGCGTCCGGCGGTGCCGTTGCCCACGGACACCACCTCGATGCCGTATTTCGCGCAGCAGTCGCGCAGGGTGCGCGCGGCGCGTTCCGCCCCGGCGTCGCCGGTCAGCGGATGAATGACCTCGTGGTGCAGCAGGGTACCCTGCGCATCCAGGCAGACCAGCTTGGACCCGGTGCGCCAGCCGGGGTCCAGCGCCAGCATCCGGCGACCGCCCAGGGGCGGGGCCATGATCAGTTCCCGCAGGTTGGCGGCGAATACCCCGATGGCCTGGGCCTCCGCCCGCTCGCGCAGGGCCGTGCGCAGTTCGTTTTCCAGCGAGGGGGCCAGCAGCCGCTTCCAGGCGTCGGCAAGGGCCGCATCCACCTGCCCGGCGGCTGTTTCGGGCCGTGGGGCGGGGCCGTTGGCGGCGATGCCCGCCCGGCGGTGCAGGATGTCCAGCGCGTCGGCGTCGTCGGGGCGCACGGCCACGGACAGGAAGCCTTCGCGCTCGCCGCGCAGCATGGCCAGCAGCCGGTGCGAGGGCATGGCGGCGGCGCGTTCCTCGTGGCCGAACCAGTCGGCGTAGGTGGCGCCTTCCGCCTCCTTGCCGGGCACGGCCTTGGCGCGCAGCACGGCGCGGCGTACGAACAGGTCGCGCAACGTACCGCGCAGGGGGGCCGATTCCGCGTAATTTTCGGCCAGGATGTCGCGGGCACCGGCCAGGGCGGCCTGCACGTCGGGCACGGCCAGTTCCGGGTCGGTGTCTTTCGGCGTGACATGGGGCGCGGCCAGCGCAAGGGCGTCCGCCGTGGGCCGCGCGGTGCGCAAGGCCTCCGCCAGCGGGGCCAGTCCGCGCCGCCGGGCCTTTTCCGCGCGGGTAATGCGCTTTGGCCGGTAGGGCAGGTACACGTCCTCCAGCGCGGCAAGGGTGGCGGCCCCGGCCACGGCCCCGGCAAGTTGCGGGGTGAGCAGCCCGCGCTCCTCCAATGATGCCAGCACGGTCGCCCGTCGTTTATCCAGTTCGCGCGCCTTTTCAAGGGCATCGCGCACGGCGGACACTTGTACTTCGTCCAGGCTGCCGGTGGCTTCCTTGCGGTAGCGGGCGATGAACGGAATGGTGGCCCCTTCGTCCAGCAGGGCCATGACGGCGGATACGCCGGACACCGGCAGGGACAGCGCGACGGCCAGGACTGCCGGGGCGGCGGAGATCGGCGCGGCTGCGGGAATGGCGGCGGGGGTGGGGCTGTTGGCCTGAAGTTCTGGCGTCACGGGATATTCCTGTTGTTGTCCGGTGGCGGACGATGTAAGTATGTGATTACGTCAGTGGATTGGTATTCTGCCACAGTCCTGCCATCCGCAACCGAGAAGGAGGCCTGCCATGAGCCATACCGAAGCCGATCTGCCCGCCGTCATCCACGAGGCGGAGTTCGTCATCCTGGCCGACGGAACCCAGGTGCGCTACGAGGAAAGCGGCGGCGCGCGCGACGTGTTCGTCAACGACGAATGGTCTGCCCGCTCCACGCTGTTTCCCGGTTCGGACTACTGTCTCGAAACCGGGGGCTGCACCTATCTGCTCACCGCCACCGATGACGGGCTCAAGGTCGAGAAGCAGTAGCCAGTCCGGAGCCCGGCGTGCGGCCGGAAAATTGCGGGGCCGCGCATGTGCGCGGCCCTTGGCGTTCGCGGTGCCGGATCATGCGGCGTTTGGCGCTGCCGTTCTGCAGGCACGGGCTTTGGCGGCTGCGTGCTGCCGGGACTGCCCTGTCAGTTGATCGGCCCCTGCCCGCGCGCGGTAAGCCGGGCACGCAGATACGCGCCCAGCAGCGCGCCCGAGTCGTCCGGGCCATTCTCGCCGCCCTGCGTGATGCCAAGGGCGTGCAGGTCTTCCGCCACCTGGCGCTCCATCTTTTCCGACTCCATGAACATCACGTAGACCAGGGCGATGGTGGCGTCGTTCTCTTCGCTGCCGTCGCACAGGGCCGCCACGTGTTCGTGGGGCACGGTTTCCTGCAGGCGGTCCACGAACAGGGAGGCCCACTTGCCGTACAGCGATTCGGGCAGTTGGGGCACCATGGCCGACAACGCCCGCGCACCCCGTTCGTCCATGTCGGGCAGGGTCACGGCCAGAAAGTCTTCCAGGGCCTCGGTGCGGCGCCCGGCGTCGCGCGACAGGTGGCGCAGCACCGTGGCGACAAGGTGGGCGCGGGTTTCGTCGGGGGTGAGAGGGGATGCGGACATGCGGGCTGCTCCTGCGGCGGGGTGGTATCCGTCCGATGCTCCGCGCGGCAGCGTGCGGGGCATGACAAGGTGCGCAGCCTAGCTCAGGCAGAGCCGCCGCGCAAGGTTGGCGGGCCGTTTCGGACTGCCACTGCCCGTTCCTGATGGGCGCCGGGAGCGGCTGGCTGGCACGTGCGGGCAACAGGGAGGGCCTTGGAACGACAATGCGGTTTCGCGTGGGCGAAACCGCATTGTCATTTTCGTAAAACAGCCGGTGTCGGCGGTGTCGGCGTCGTTCCGGCGCCCATTTCAGGGGGGCCGTGCGGCAGGTGCCGACCGGGCCGGACCATCTGCGGGTTTTCCGCTGCCGTCGTTACAGGACTGCCCGCACGGCGGCCAGGGCGGCCTCGTAGTTGGGTTCGTGGCTCACTTCGGGCACGATTTCGGTGTAGGTGACCGTGCCGGACCGGTCCACCACGAAGATGGCGCGGGTCAGCAGGCGCAATTCCTTGATCACCACGCCGTAGGCGTTGCCGAAGGCAAGGTCGCGGTGGTCGGACAGGGTTTCCAGCGCGTCCACCCCGGCGGCGCCGCACCAGCGGGCCTGGGCGAAGGGCAGGTCGCAGCTGATGGTCAGGATGCGCACGTCCGCGCCAAGGCGGGTGGCTTCCTGGTTGAAGCGCCGGGTTTCCATGTCGCACACGCCGGTATCCAGCGAGGGCACGGCGGAGATGAGCAGAACCTTGCCCGCGTAATCGGCCAGGGTGCGCGGGGACAGGTCGTTGGCCAGGGCGGAGAAGCCGGGGGCCTTGTCGCCCTTGGCCACCGGGGTGCCGCCGAGGGTGAGGGGCGTGCCCCTGAAGGTGATGATGCCGGTACGGTCCATGGGTATCCGCCTCCTGCGGAAGGGGGTTCAAAGGGTCCGCCTCGTGTGGGAACGAGGAGCCCTGGCGGGGCCCGCGCCCCGGTGGGGGGCGCGTCGGTTCCGTGTCCTGGTCGCCTGCGGCAGGCGGTGGGCACGGTGGTTCGACAAGCCATACCACAATGGCGCAGGCATGCAAACCGGAGCGGCGTACTTTTTCCGGAGCTTGCTGCAAAAGTGTCGGTTTTTACAAAATAGGTATTGAGTCGCCTTGCTGTGTTACCAAAATGGAAAAAATGAATGTTGCCTGGTTTGCGCAATGGGGCGAATTCATTGGAACCGACCATTTTGTAGCAAATGGCACGCTCCTTGCCTTTACCATGGCATCGTTCGGGTTTGCCCCTGTCCGTTCGGTCCGGCAGGGGATGTACGTCAACATTTCGAGGAGGTTCACATGAACGCGGCGGATACCGCCTTCATCCTGGTCTGCTCCGCTCTGGTCATGTTCATGACCCCGGGGCTTGCCCTGTTCTACGGGGGGCTCGTGCGTGCGCGCAACGTGCTGTCCACCACCATGCACAGCTTCATTCTTGTGGGCGTGGCCAGCATCGTTTGGGCGGTCATCGGCTATACGCTGGCGTTCGGCCCCGACATCGGCGGGGTCATCGGCGGGCTTGATTTCGCGTTCCTGAACGGCGTGGGCATGGAGCCCAGCGAAACGGTCACCAACATCCCGCACCTGCTGTTCATGGTGTTCCAGTGCATGTTCGCGGTGATCACCCCGGCCCTCATTTCCGGCGCCTACGCCGAACGCATCCGCTTCCGCGCCATGCTGCTGTTCTCGGTGCTGTGGCTGGTGGTGGTGTACGCCCCCATGGCCCACTGGGTGTGGGGTGGCGGCTGGATGTTCGGCATTGGCGCGCTTGACTTCGCCGGTGGCGCCGTGGTGCACATGAGCTCCGCCGCCGCCGCCCTGGCCGCCGCCCACGTGCTGGGCCGCCGCCACGGTCATGGCCGCGAGCCCTTCGTGCCGCACAACCTTCCCATGACCGTGCTTGGCGCGGGCATCCTGTGGTTCGGCTGGTTCGGCTTCAACGCGGGCAGCGCCCTGGCCGCCAACGGCCTGGCCGCCAACGCCTTCGTCACCACCCACCTGTGCGCCGCCGCCGCCTCCATCAGCTGGATGGCCGCCGAATGGCTGCACAGCGGCAAGCCCACCACCCTGGGCGCCGCCTCCGGCGCCGTGGCCGGCCTTGTGGTCATCACGCCTGCCGCCGGGTTCGTTGCCCCCATGCCCGCCATCATCATGGGCCTCATCGGCGGCGCCCTGTGCTACGGCGGCGTGCTGATGAAGCATGTCTTCAAGTACGACGACGCCCTGGACGTGGTGGGCGTGCACGGCGTGGGCGGCACCTTCGGCGCCCTGGCTACCGGCGTCTTTGCCACCACTGCCGTGAACACCGCCACCGGCCTGCTCTACGGCAACCCCTCGCAGCTCTGGATCCAGTTCATCTCCGTGGTCGCCACCTGGTTGTTCTGCTACGTGGCCAGCCGCATCCTGTTCCATGTGGTTGACGCCCTCGTCGGCCTGCGCGCGGATACGGAGTCGGAGGTCGCGGGCCTCGACGTCAGCGAGCACAACGAAGCGGGTTATCAGCTCTAAGCTTGCCGCTGCCGCCGTTGTCGCCTACAAGGCGGAAGGGGTTATCCCTTCCCTGAACACGAACCGAGCTTCAGGATGGACATCATGAAGAAACTTGAGATCATCATCCGCCCCTTCAAGCTGGACGAGGTCAAGGAAACGCTGGCCGGCCTTGACGTGAAGGGCATGACCGTCACGGAAGTGAAGGGCTTTGGCCGCCAGCGCGGCCACAAGGAAGTGTACCGCGGTGCCGAGTACCAGGTGGACTTCATGCCCAAGGTCAAGATCGAAGTCGTCGTTGACGACGCGCAGGTGAAGCCGCTGGTCGATGCGGTGGTCAAGGCCGCCCGCACCGGCAAGGTGGGCGACGGCAAGATCTTCATCTCGCCGGTGGAAGACGTGCTGCGCATCCGTACCGGTGAAACCGGCGTGGAAGCCATCTAGCCGCAACATACCGCAATCCATGGGCGGCGCCTCGGCAGCGATCGGGGCGCCGCCCGTCCATACCCACCTTCCACCCCCCACACCCTACATGACGCAGGCACACGGGCCATCTTCCTCCGCTCCCGCCGGTACTCCCGGCATGCCGCGCGATGCCGCCACGGTGCTGCGCGAAGGGCGCGCCGCGCTGCTCGAACGCCTGGACGCAACCCTTTCCCCCGCCAATGCGGCACCGCAGGAGAACGCCTGCGCCACCCGGCCCGACGCTCATTGCCGCGACACCGCGCCCGCGTCCACGACCATGGGCGCACCGCGTTTCGAGCGGGCCTACAGCCGCCTGCTGGACGACTATTTTCGCCTTCGCTTCGCCGAGCTGCGCGGCGGTCACGACAAGGTGGCCCTGGTGGCCGTGGGCGGCTACGGCCGCGAGGAACTGTGCCTGGGATCGGACATCGACATCCTGATCCTGTGCGGCCGCTCCATCCCGCCGCAGGCCATCGACCTGGCCCAGCCGCTGTTTCTGCCGCTGTGGGACGCGGGCTACACCCTGGGGCACGGGTTCCGCACCATCGGCGACTGCGTGAAGCTGGCCGCCAAGGACCACAAGGTGCTGGCCAGCCTGCTGGACGCGCGGTTGATCACCGGCAACGAGGCCCTGTTCCGCGAGATGGTGGATCGCCTGAACGACAAGGTGCTGCCGCGCCGGGGCGCCTCGTTCCTGTCATGGAACGACGAGGAACACGAGCGCAGGCGCGCCGCGCACGGCGACGGTGCCGTGCTGCTGGAACCCAACCTGAAGGAAGGCCTGGGCGGCCTGCGCGACTACCACCGCATCCTGTGGCTGGGGCGCATCCGCAACGAGGCGGGCACCGTGGAGGAAATCCTGGCCCAGGCCGGGTTCTCCGCGTCCGATGCCGCCCTGTTGCGCGAAAGCGTGGGCTTTCTGCACGACGTGCGCAACCTGCTGCACCATCTTTCGCGCCGCAAGAACGACCAACTGTTTCTGGACCTGCAACCGGAAATCGCCGCCCGCCTCGGCTTTCACGAATGCGGCAACCTGCTGGCCGTGGAATGCTTTCTGGGCCGCCTGCACCGCTGCATGTCGCACATCAAGGCGCTGTCCGCCGCCTTCCGGGGTACCCCCGGCGGCCCGGTGCACCCCGACCAGCCCTGCCCCGAGGTGGAAGGCCCCGTGGTCATGGCGGGCGGCACGCTGCACATCTGCCTGCCCGATCCGGTCGCCGTCACCCCCGGCCTGGCCCTTTCCGCCTTCGTGCGGGCCGCCGAATGGCCCGGCCCCAACGCCCCCGCCCCCGACTGGAATACCCGCAAGGCCATGGAGCAGGCCCTGCAACTGGCCCTGTCCGGTGCGGACGGTGCCCTTTCCAGCGCAGAGGTGGGCGCGGCGCTGATGCGCATCCTGGGGTCCGGCAAGGCGTTTCCGGTGCTTGGACACATGGACGAGACGGGCCTTTTGCCCGCCATCCTGCCCGCCTATGCCGAAGCGCGCGACCGGGTGCAGTTCGACGGGTTCCATACCTACCCGGTGGGCATGCACACCCTGTTCGTGATCCGCCAGTTGGAATCGCTGGCCAGCGAAGATGTCGAGCCGTTTTCCGGCTTCTGGCGCGGCGGCTGCCTGAGCGTGCCGGGCGGGCTGGCTGATACGGGCGAAAGCGCCGCCGCCCGCTTGCCCGCGTACCCGTCCGGGCAGGACGCGGATGCCGCGCGTGACAGGCTGTGCCTGCTGCTGGCCGCGCTGCTGCACGACCTTGGCAAGGGCGGGGCCGACGCCTCGCACCATTCCGAGGTGGGGGCCGAAATGGCCATGCGCCTGCTGGCAGAGTGGGGTGCGCCGCCTGAAGTCATCGACGACGTGGTCTTTCTGGTGCTGCACCACCTGCTGCTCATCCGCACCGCCCAGCGCCGCGACCTCAACGACGAGTCGGTGGTGGCCCAGTGCGCGGGCACCGTGGGCAGCCTGCGCCGCCTGAACATGCTCTACCTGCTCACCCATGCCGATTCCATGGCCACCGGCCACAAGGCGTGGAACCGCTGGACCGCCAGCCTGTTGTACGAACTGCACGGCAAGGTGGCCAACATGCTGCGCGACGGGCAGCTTGCGGGCACCCAGACCGCGCAGGCCATAGTGCGCACGCGCGACATGGTGCGGGCGCTGGTGCGCGAGCGCCAGTCGGCGCTGCACTACACGCAGGAAACGGCGGGGCTGTATCTGGACGCCATGCCCTCGCGCTACCTGCTGGCCATGCCGCCGGAAGACATCGTGCGGCACATGTCGCTGGTCTACCAACTGAACCGCGACGTGGCCGAATCGCGCCGCCGCCTGCCCGAGGACAGGGCCGAGCGGGGCGTGGTGGTGCTGGAGGGCAGGCCGCTGCACGGCGGGCGCGACAGCGAGCTGTGGGAAGTGCTGGTGGCCGCGCGCGACCAGTCCGGGCTGTTCGCCACCATTGCGGGCGTGCTTTCGCTGCACGGGCTGAACGTGTTCGGGGCCGATGCCTACGTGTGGAGCGACGGCACCGTGCTGGACATCTTTCACGTTACCGCGCCGCCCGACCCGCTGTACGCCAAGGATTTCTGGGGCAAGGTGCGCGGGGCCATCCACTTCGCGCTGACGGGCAAGCTGTCGCTGGACTACCGGCTGGAGCAGGCCCGGACCTCCAACGCGCTGAAGCACAAGGTGCCCACGGTGCTGCTGGATGCGGTGCGCCGCCCGCCGGAGGTGCGCATCGACAACGAGTTGTCGGACTTCCACACCGTGGTCGAGGTGTTCGCGCCGGATCGGCCCGCGCTGCTGTATGACGTCGCGCGGGTGTTGCAGACGTTGCAACTGGACATCCTGTTCGCCAAGATCGCCACGCTGGGCAACCGCACCTCGGACAGCTTTTCGGTGCGTACGGTGTACGGCCAGAAGATCACCGACGAGCAGCAGATGGACGAGGTGCGCGCGGCCCTGCTGCACGTGGTGTCGCAGTAGGGCTGCGGTTCTTCCTGCGGCGTGGCCGCTTGGGTGAACGCTGGTCCCCTTCGTTTTTTGCAAGCCTCCGGCGGGCAGGGGCCTTGCACCCTGCCCCCCCTTTTTTCGTGCGTTCCGGATGCCGGTGCATCCCTTGGGGACGCACGTTTTTTTTGCTATCCACCTTGGGCGGCGCGATGAGGTGGGGCAGGGCGAAGGTGCAATGTCCCACGGACCGGCCTGCGCGGTGGTCGCGCTGAGGGCGCCGCGCTTGTGGGCGAGTTTTTCGGTATACGGAGGCAGCATGTTCGAGCGGTATGCCGCGCGGGTGGACGAGTGGCGCGACATTCATTCCGGGGTGGATTTCATCAACAGCCGCAAGCAGGGCGAGGCCGAGGCGCGCGCGCTGCTGGACGCTGCCTTCGGGCAGGACGGCAGCGGGGCCATGTCCGCCGCCGACTTTCGGGCCCTGTGCATGGCCGTGAACCGTGAATGCATTGAGGGCAGCGTGCCCAAGCGCATCACCTGCACCCGTTTCGGGGCGGGCTACCCCTCGCTGCTAAGCCGTGCCGCAAACATGGCGGATGTCTTGCCTTGGCTGGCTGCCCTGTGGGCGCTGCCGCCCGGCCCAGATCTGCACGAAGCTTTTCGTTTGCATGATGCGCACCGCCCGTCAGGGGTAGGAATTTTCGGGCTGTCGCTGCTCCTGTACTTGAAGTCCGGTTCGGTTGCCGACGCGGATGATGCTTCTTTCTGCCTGCCCTGTACCCCGGCCCTGTGGCGTGGGCTGGGCTTCCTGAAAGGGGATTCGGTCAAAAAGTCCGCCACACCGCGTGGCTGTGCTAACTACCGGATGTTTCTGCTCCACGCCCACGCCCTGCGCGAGCGGTTCTGTCTGCTGCCGTTGGAGGTGGACTATATCCTGTCGCAAGGGGAGAGGTTGCGCATCTTCACGAGCTGAACTCACTCAGGCAGAGAGTTCGGAACATGCCGTCTGGCTAAGTGTCTGCTTCTGCCCGGCGGTATGTTTTGGTATGCGGGGGATTTTCCATGTAGCGGCGCAGTATTTCTGATCGGAACGTGGAAGCTGTCTTTTCCTGAATTTGTGATGCAGATGGGGTCCCTAGGAATATTAGGAAAGGGGTCCAGGGGGCGTGCCCCCTGGCCGCCGGAGGCATCCTTTTACCCCACACGCAAAAGCGGGCCGCCCCTTGCGGAGCGGCCCGTTCGTATTCGTCCCGTGGTCTGCGGCGCGGCAGGCGCGCTACAGGATCTGGTTCAGGAACTTCTGGAGGCGCGGATGCTTGGGCGCGCCAAAGAATTCCTGCGGCGCGTTTTCTTCCAGCACCTGGCCGTGGTCCATGAAGATGATGCGGTCGGCCACTTCACGGGCAAAGCCCATTTCGTGGGTCACGCAGACCATGGTCATGCCTTCGCGGGCCAGGGTGACCATGACGTCCAGCACTTCGCCGATCATTTCCGGGTCCAGCGCGCTGGTGGGTTCGTCGAACAGCATGATCTTGGGGTTCATGGCCAGGGCGCGGGCAATGGCCACGCGCTGCTGCTGCCCGCCCGAAAGCATGGCAGGGAAGACGTTGGCCTTGTCGCTGATGCCCACCTTCTTCAGCAGTTCCAGCGCCCGGCTTTCCGCCTCGGCGCGCGGGGTCTTGCGCAGCCGCATGGGGGCCATGGTCAGGTTCTGCAACACGGTCTTGTGCGGAAAGAGGTTGAAGCTCTGGAAGACCATGCCCAGTTCCTGGCGGATCTTGTTGATGTCGTTGTCGGGCGAGTTCACGTCCTGCCCGTCCACGATGATGCTGCCCTTGTCCACCGTTTCCAGCCGGTTGATGGAGCGCAGCAGGGTGGACTTGCCCGAGCCGGACGGCCCGCAGATGACCACCTTTTCGCCGGGCATCACGTCAAGGCTGACGTCGTTGAGGGCCGTCAGCTCGCCGAAGAACTTCCACGCGTGGCTGATGCGGATGATGGGTTCGACGCTATCGGCGGTCATAGTAGTTCAACCTCGATTCCATGATGCTGACGCCCTTGGACAGGAACAGCGTGATCAACAGGTAGATGAGGGCGACCATGGTGTACGTCTCGAAGTACAGGAAGCTCTCCGAGGCGAATTCGCGCCCGCGCCGCAGGATGTCGGCAACGGCGATGATGGACACCAGCGAGGTGTCCTTCAGCATGGCGATGAATTCGTTGCCCACCGGCGGCAGGATGGTGCGCCACGCCTGCGGCAGGATGACCATGAACATGGTCTCCGCCCGGTTGAAGCCCAGCGAGCGGGCGGCTTCGGTCTGGCCCTTGGAGATGGAGTCGATGCCCGCGCGGAACACCTCGCCCATGTAGGCGCCATAGCACACGCTGAGCGCGATGATGGCGGCCAGGAGGTCCGGCACCTTCAGGAACCGGCCAAGGGCGTAGTAGATGTAGAAAAGCTGCACCAGCAGGGGAATGCCCCGCACCACCTCCACGTAGGTGGAGGCCACGAGGTTGATCAGCCGGTTGCGCGACAGGCGGCCCAGCCCGGTGATGAGACCGATGGGGATGGAGCACAGGATGGACAGCACGGTCACCTTGAAGGTGACGGCAATGCCGTCCGGCAGAAATTGCAGTAACCGCCAGTAGGGCTCGGGCCGGCTCGCGCACAGGTAGACGAGCGCGCCCAGCGCGCCCACGAAGGAGATGGACCACGCGGTTACGATCCGCCGTTCCTTCGGGTCCGGTATGATCGCGCCGTCGGTGATGACGATGCGGACGTTCTGGGGTTCGTTGGTCATGGCGTCTCTGAGGCTTTGACGTTGAAAAACGGGGGACCGGCGTAATACCGCCAGTCCCCCATGGTGCGCAAGTATCTAGCCGGGCACGGCTAGCGGCCGATCCACTTTTCGCGGAGCTGCTTGTCGATGCCCTTGGCCTTCACGGCGGCGATGCCCTTGTTCAGAAGGTCCAGGACTTCCTTGTTCCCCTTCTTCACGGCGATGCCGTAGAATTCCTTTTCCTGGGTTTCGATGACGAAGGCGATCTTCATCTTGGCGGCGTACTGTTCCTGCTGCAGGGCGTAGCTGGCGGCAACGGGGTCGTCGCACACCACGCCGTCGATGCGGCCGTTGAACAGGTCTTCCATGGCCAGGCCGATTTCATCGTACGACTTGGCGGTGACGCCGGCGGTCTTCTTGATGGTGAAGTAGCCGGTGGTGCTGATCTGGCCGCCAAGGGTCTTGCCCTTCATTTCGTCCAGCTTGGTGACGTTGGTGGTCTTGGGCACCACGAGGGCCTGGCGCACTTCGTAGTAGGGCGTGGTGAAGTCCATGGCGTTCTTGCGTTCATCGGTGATGGACACCGAGGACACGATGGCGTCATAGCTGCCGGATTCGAGCCCGGCGAAGATGCCGTCCCAGGCCACGTTCTTGTGCACGATCTTGAAGCCGGCTTCCTTGGCCATGGCGTCGGTGTAATCGACGGAGAAGCCGACAAGGTTCTTGCTCGCGTCAACGAACTCCATGGGCGGCCAGGTGGCGTCCTGGGCAACGACGATGGTCTTCTCGGCAAAGGCCACGTTGGCGGTGACCAGCAGGGCCGCAAGGGTGAGGACGATCTTCTTCAGCATCCCGGATTCTCCTCTGGACATGTGGTTGGTGTGACGGACGGACTCCCTTTTCTGGAGCATAAGTGAGCAGATTGTCAATGAATGAGTGAGAGAACGCCAGACTCCGGCGGCATGATTGACACATTTGTCACCACTTCGCCGGTCATGGCCGGGGAGGCTGGGCTGCCGGAAGGAAACCGGGCGCAGGAGCACCGGGCCAGGGGAATGCCCCGGCCAGGCATGCCGGGCAACCTTGCGGGCCAATCATGCCGGGCAGCCGCGAGGCATGCCGACAGGGGAGGGGGCGTGTGCTGCGGGCGCGCGCCCTACATCCAGGTGAAGATGGCCGTCACCAGGATGGGCACGGCCACGGTCAGCACCATGCCGCTGAATACGGCGATGATGCCGTAGCGCTCCCCGGCGTAGCGGGCGATGACGGGCAGGCTGGTGTCCATGCTGGTGGCCCCGCCCGCCATGACCGGGGCCAGCCCGCCGAACAGGCGCACCAGCAGCGGCGCGGACAGCAGGGTGACCAGTTCGCGCGAGATGTTGGCGATGAGCGCCATGGAACCCAGGGCCGCATCGCCCATTTTCGTGATCATGATGCTGGACAGGCTGTAGTAGCCAAAGCCCGCGCCCACGCCCAGCACGTCGCGCAGGGGCATGTCGCCCAGCAGCGCCCACGCCGCCAGCGAACCGCCAAGGGTGCCGATGCCCACGAACAGCGGCACCAGCGCCACCTTCACGTGCAGTTCGCGCAGGATGCGGAACGAGCGGGTATCGAACCCGATGCCCATGCCCACCACGAACAGCAGCATGTACAGCGCCCACGAGGCCAGGTCGCCCGCCTGGTCGGCCTGGGGGATGATGTCCAGCCTGCCCAGCAGCACGCCGGACAGGAAGAAGCCGAGAATGATCAGGCTGCCTTTCATGCCCGGTCTCCCGCGTGGTTTGCCGCACGGTCCCCCGCCCGGTCGCCCTGGTGGCCCCCCGCATGGCCTGGGGGCGAAGGCATGGCGGCGTTCGTGCCCTGCATGGCCGGGCGCACGGTGCCGGGGCCGTCCAGCGCGCCGCGCAGCAGCACGTGTTGCAGCAGCCACCCGGCGGCAACGCTGCCCGCCAGCGACGCCATGCTGATGACCACGGCCCGCAGGCCGATGTCGCCTGCCTTGGCCACCAGCGCGTCATCCGACCCCAGCGACAGGCCCAGCAGGAAGAGCAGCGCGTATATGGACCAGGTGGTCAGCCGGTCCACGGCGCCGACCACGGCGGGGCGCGTGCGCAGCAGGTAGCCCGCAGGCACGCCCACGGCGATGCAGCCAATTTCGACGATCATGAAAACTGTCCTTGCGCGGCGCTGCTTGGGCACGCCGCCATGATGCGCGGCAACGGGCCGCCGATTCAGGGAAAGGCCAGCGGTAGCCTGCCCGTACCGGGCTGTCAACCCGGCAGCCGGTGGCTAGGGACGAATAAGGGGCGGGTAGGGCGAGATGGGGCGAACTGGGCGGGAGAGGTGGAAGATACGGGCTTGCCGAACTGGCCGGGCTTGCCGAACTGGCCGGGCTTGCCGAACTGGCCGGGCTTGCCGAACTGGAGGGACTGGCCGGATTGGGCAGGCCTTGGCCGGGGGGGCTGTCCGCCGGGGCGCATCGCAAAATAAATCGAAAAAGCCCCCCCGCCCGTGATGCGCGTCACGCATGCCCCGCCCGGAGAGCCTATCTTGTGGGCGAGGACGGAGGAAACGCCTCCGCCCCGTGACAGGACCACACCGGGCAGGCTCTGCCGCCCGCAACACCCACGACGACAATGAACCAAGACGCCAAGGAGACCACCATGCGCCACATTCGCCTCGACGACATGCGCACCTTCAAGGACGCCGGGTTTGCCATGAACCTGGTGCACGACTCGGAAAACTTCAAGATCATCAACTTCAACTTCAAGGCCGGACAGGAACTGCCCGTGCACAGCCACGACATCGACGGTGAACTGGCCATCACCGTCATCGAGGGCGAGGGCGAATTCCTGGGCGCGGACGGCGCGGCCATTCCCGCGAAGCAGGGTGACATGCTGGTCTCGGAAATCCGCGTACCCCACGGAGTGCGGGCAAAGACCGAGATGCGGGTAGTTGTCGTTATCGCCCCTCCCATCTAGGGGCCGTTTCTAAATTGTCTTTTCGCCCGTTGGCTTCGTCAAACTTCGCCTGCCATGTCGGTCAAATACGATAAGAGTATATTCCCTCATGGCAGGCTCGTTTTCCTCGCCAACGAACGAAAATCCTAATTTAGAAACAGCCCCTATGGGCAAACAGCACACTGCTGGTCGGACAGCACCCCCCGACGATAAAAGGGAGGCCCCGTGGGGCCTCCCTTTGTCGTTCGCGGATTGAATTGGCGTCTGCCTGGCTACTTGGCCACCTTGGCGCGGCGCATCTGGATGTAGGCGTTGCGCACCGAGGTGTACGGCTCCACCGCGCTCTTGGTCACGGCTTCGTACCCGGCGATGGTCTCGTCCGCCTTGTTGAATTCTCCGTAGGCCCGACCGCCCATGTAGAGCCATTCGTCGTCCATCATGTAGGGGATCGGGTCGGCGAAATAGTCACCCGCAAGGCCCACGCTGTCGCGCAGGGTGCTGGGGCCTATCAGCGGCCAGACGATGTAGAAGCCTTCACCCGCGCCCCATGCGCCAAGGGTCTGGCCAAAGTCTTCCTTGTCCGGTTCCACGATGGGCTTGTCTTTCTTGGCCACGTCGATGAACCCGGCCATGCCCACGGTGGAATTGATGATGAACCGGCCCATCTCCACCCCGGCCTCCCTGGGTTTGCCCTGCAACAGGCAGTTCAGGAAGCGGAGGGGAAAGGCAAGGTTGTGGAAGAAATTGTTCACGCCGCTGCGCAGTTCGTCCGGGGTGACGGCCACATACCCTTGGTGCACCGGCTTGATGACCTTCAGCAGCAGCACGTCGTTGACGGCGAACCACATGCGGTTCCAGCCTTCCAGCGGGTCGGCCACCATGTCCTCGTTGCTGGTGTCGTAGTCGTCAAGGTCTGCGGACAGCGTGGGCGGTGCATGCGGTGCCCCTTCGGCGGGCATGTCGGCACGCGCGGCCGCCGGGGTCAGCAGCAGGGCACAGGCAAGGCACGCCGTACACAGCGCGATGTTGATGCGGAACGAACCTGCGGCCATGGGCATTCCTCCGAAGGCGGGTTCATGTTCGTGCGGCTAGTTGCCGGACAGGCCAGCCTGGCCCGCCGGGGCGGGCTGCTTGCGCACTTCGTCGGCCTTGGCCCGCACCCGTTCGATGAGCTGGTCGGGGGTGCCCTTTTCCAGCAGGTCCTGGAACTGGGTACGGTAGTTCTTCACCATGCTCACGCCTTCGATGAGGACATCGTACACCACCCAGCGCTGCTGGCGGTTCTGGAGCATGCGGTAGGCCACGGGCACCTGCTTGTCCTTGATCACCACGGTGGTCTGCACCTCTACCTTGTCGCCCTTGCCGCTGACCAGTTCTCCGGTGAACAGCACCTGCTGGCCGGTGTAGCCGTCGAACTTTTCAAGGTAGGTGGCCCGCAGCAGCGAGGCGAACGATTCGGCGAAGCGGTCCTGCTGGTCGGGGGTGAACGAGGGCCAGTTCATGCCCACGGTGCGGGCCGAGAACTCGCGAAAATCGAAGATGATGCGAATTTCGTTCTCCACCTGATCCATGAGCGCGGGGCGCTGCGCGGGGTCGGTGTAGCCCGGCTGCTTCACGATGTCGAGGATGCGGTCCACGGAGGCCTTCAGGGCGGCGCGGGCGGCACCCGCATTGTCCGAGGCGGCAAGGGCCGGGCCGGACCAGCCAAGCAGGACGCAGAGCAGGGCGCAGGACAGGGTCTTGAAGAGCGGCGCGGCAAGGGGGGCGCCGCGTCGGAATGCGGGGATGAACATGCCTAGACTCCTCCGAACACGTACTTGCTGATCAGCGATTCGATGTCGATGGCCGATTCGGTTTCCGTGATTTCGTCGCCTTCGCCAAGCTGTTCCGGAGAACCGCCGGGCGAAAGCTTGATGTACTTGTCGCCAATGAGGCCGCTGGTCTTCACCGAGGCGATGACATCATCGGTCAGGTGCACGCCTTCCTTCATGCGCAGGCTGACCACCGCCACCGGCTTGTCCGGCGCAAGGGTGATGCCCGCCACGCGGCCCACGGGCACGCCCGCGATTTCCACCTCGGCCCCTATGCGCAGGCCGGTGATGGAGCCGAACCGGGCGTGCACGGTATAGCCCTTGTCGGACAGCAGTTCCATGCGCCCCAGCTTTATGGTGAGGTAGCCGACGCACAGCAGCCCGATAAGGACGAAGATGCCGACCGATGTTTCTCGCGAATATTTTTTCATGCTGCCCTTCCCGTATCCGTTGGGGGCTTTGGTTGACAGTATTTGTCCCGCCTGCCGTCAGGCATCTGGCGTCAGCCTGTCCGGCCAGACGTCTGAAGTCCGGCCAGACGTCGGAAGTCCGGTCAAACGTTGGAAGTCCGGCCAGCCGTCAGCGGTCAGCCAGGCGTCAGTGATCCAGCCAGGCGTCAGCGGTCCAGCCAAGCGTCAGTGGTCCAGCCAGGCGTCAGCGATCCAGCCAGGCGTCAAGGGCCTGCTGCACCTCCGGCGCCAGCGACACCTCCGCCCGCTCGCCTTCTTCAACCCGCCGGTCCAGAAAGCTGCGCACGTACGGGTCGCTCGATGCGCGCAGCGCATCCACCGGACCCGCGAAGGCCGCCGTGCCGTCGTGCAGCATGAGCACATAGTCGGCGATGGCATCCAGGCTGCGCAGGTCGTGGCTGACCACCACCATGGTCATGCCGGGAAAATTGGCCCGCATGTCCAGCAGCAGGTGGTCCATGCGCGCGGCGTTGACCGGGTCGAGGCCCGATGTGGGCTCGTCGCACAGCAGGATGGGCGGGTCCATGACGATGGCCCGCGCGAGGCCCGCGCGCTTGCGCATGCCGCCGGAAAGCTGGTTGGGGTAGTAGTCGGCGTAGTCGGCCAGGCCCACCAAGGCCAGCTTGTGCAGCACGATCTGGCGGATGGTGGCCTTGGGCAGCCCGGTGTGCTCGCGCAGGGGCAGGGCCACGTTGTCGCCGAGGCTCAGCGAGCCCAGCAGCGCCCCGTCCTGGAACAGCACGCCCATGCGCCGCCGTACCTTGCGGAAATCACGGCCGCCAAGGGCGAACAGGTCGCGCCCGCCCACAGAAAGGGTGCCCGCCATGGGCCGTTGCAGGCCCAGCACGTGGCGCAGCAGGGTGGACTTGCCGCAGCCGGAGCCGCCGATGATCAGGGAAATTTTGCCGGCGGGCAGCAGCGCGTTCACGTCGTGCAGTACCACGTGGTCGCCGTAGCCCACCGTAAGGCCGTCAAATCGTATGTCCCATCCGGAAGTCGCGCGCATGGCCGTGGTCTCTTACAGCAGGAACGAGGTCAGCGCGTAGTCGGCCACAAGCACGAACACGCACGAAAGGACCACGGCGGAGGTGGTGGAATTGCTGACGCCCTCGGGCCCCACGCCGTCGCGGCGCATGTGGGTGAAATAGCCCTGGTAGCAGCTTACCGTGGCCACGATGACCGCGAACAGCAACGATTTCATGAAGCCGCCGGTGATGTCGGCCATCTCGACGCTGGACTGGATGCGATAGAAGTACACGCCCTCGTTGATGCCCAGCAGGGTGACGCCGGTGACGTAGCCGCCAAGGATGCCCACCACGTCGAACACCGCCGTCAGCAACGGGAACGAGATCAGCGATGCGGCAATGCGCGGGGCCACCAGGTAGGCCATGGGGTTGATGTCCATGACGTCCAGCGCGTCGATCTGGTCGGTGATGCGCATGACCCCGATCTCGGCGGCCATGGACGACCCGGCCCGGCCGGTGACCATGATGGCCGTCAGCACCGGACCCAGCTCACGGATCAGCGAAAGGGCCACGGCGGCGCCCAGCAGTCCTTCGGAGCCGAACTTGACCAGCGTGTAGTAGCCCTGCAAGCCCAGCACCATGCCGGTGAATACCCCGATGAGCAGGATGACGAACAGCGACTTGGAGCCGATGACGAACACCTGGTTCAGGATCTTGGGAATCTGCTTGGGCGAGGCGAAGATGAGGCGCAGGCCGTCCGCCAGGAACAGGAACATGGCCCCCATCTCGCCCAGCAGGCGCAGGGTTGCCGCGCCAAGGGCGGTGACGGGGGCGAGTATGCCGGGGCCTGTGCTCATGCTGTCCTCTTCCGGTGCGCGGCGGTTTCCGCGCTGGTGTCCGCGTGGTGTGCGGGCGGTTTGGACGTTCCGGACAAGGGGAGGACGGTGGGTGCCGCCCGTTCCCGACGCCTTTACATCATTGCAAGGTAGTCCCGTCGCAACATGCCGTCAAGGCAGCCCTATCGGGAAACAGGTGTCTTGCTGCGCAGGATCACCTTGTCGATGCCGTGCCTGGCAAGTGCCGCGCGCAACTGGCGCGTGTCCTCCGGCGTGCCCCGGAACAGCGCGTTCAGCCGGTACCACGACACGCCGCTTTCCACCGAGGAATCCAGGCGCACCTTGATGCCGGAGGCCTCCAGCTTGGCCTTCAGGGCATTGGCGGGGTCCGCCGCCTTGTAGGCCGCCACCTGATACACGTAATCGAAACGTTCGCCGTCGGCGGGTTTGGCCTCCGCCGCCTTGGTGTCTTTGGCATCCTTTGATGCGGCGGCGGGGGCCGATGCCTTCTTGTCGTCCTTCTTGGCGTCGGGCCTGGCCTCGGCCTTCTGGGCGGTTTTGGCGTCCGTCTTGGCGTCCGTCTTGGCATCGGGCTTGGAATCCGCCTTGGTATCGGCCTTGGCGGTTTTGGTGTCCTTTTTGGCGTCCGCTTTCGTGTCCGTCTTGGGGTCGGGCTTCTGATCCTTCTTGCCGTTTTTGGTCACGATTTCCGAAGCGTTCACCGCCACCCCGGCGTTGCCGGAAACCGGAGCGGGCTTGGCGCGCAGGGAATCCATGAACTGGAGGTCTTCCGGCTTGATGACCCCGCCGGGCATGGGGGTGGGTTGCGATGCGTTGACGGCGGGCTTGGGCATGATGCGTTCGATGCCCAGGCGTTCTTCCGGGTTGTAGCCGCGCCCCACGATGACGCCGAGCACGAACACCCAGCCGAAGCCGATGACGGCCACGATGCCCGCCGAAATGAGCGAGGGCAGGGTGACGTTGATGGTGTAGACGCCTTTCTTGCGCCCGCCATCCTTCGTCCCCTGGCCGCCACGCCCGTTCTGCGCGTTCGGTCCGGACTGCCCTTGTCTGGGTGCTGCCATGCCTGGTTCCCGCGCCGTGGCGCGCTACATGGCCTCGGGCGCGTCAACGCCAAGCAGGTTCAGGCCGTTGGCCACGGCCCTGCCCACGGTGCGCAGCAGGGCAAGGCGGGCCACGATGGTTTCCGCGTCGGCGGCGTTCAGCACCGGCACCTTGGCGTAGTAGCTGTGCAGGGCGCCCGCCACTTCCATCAGGTAGAAGCTGACGTGGTGCGGGGCCAGCCCTTCGGCGGCGGCGGAAAGGGTATCGGGCATGCGGTCCACAAGGCGCAGCAGGTCCAGTTCCTCGGGCAGGGTCAGCGGGGCCAGCGCCGCCGCATCCAGCCGGTCGGGCAGGACGATGGAACGTTCGGCGGCCTTGCGCAGCACGGCGCACACGCGGGCGTGGGCGTACTGCACGTAGTACACCGGGTTGTCCATGGAGCGCTGCTTCACCAGTTCCAGGTCGAAGTCGAGGTGGCTGTCGCTCTTGCGCGAAAGGAACATGAACCGCGCGGCGTCGGCGCCCACTTCCTTGACCACGTCGTGCAGGGTCTCGAACTGCCCGGCGCGGGTGGACATGGCGATCTGCTCGCCGCCCTGCAAGAGGTTGACGAGCTGCACCAGGATCACGTCGAACTGTTCGGGCCGCTTGCCCAGCGCGGCCACGGCGGCGCGCATGCGCGGCACGTAGCCGTGGTGGTCGGCGCCCCAGATGTCCACGACAAGGTCGAAGCCCCGGTCGTACTTGTTGTCATGGTAGGCGATGTCCGAGGCGAAGTAGGTCAGCGTGCCGTCGGACTTGCGCAGCACGCGGTCCTTGTCGTCGCCAAGGGTGGTGGTGCGGAACCACAGCGCGCCGTCCTGCTCGAAGGCGAGGCCCGCTTCCTTCAGCCGTTCGAAGGTCTTTTCCACCGCGCCCTCGCGCACCAGCGAAAGCTCGGAGAACCACACCTGGTGCTCCACGCGGAAGTCGGCAAGATCCTGCTTGATGCCGTCCATGATGGAACTCATGGCGTATTCGAAGCAGCGGGCCTGGCCTTCGGCTTCGGGCAGGTCCACCAGGCCGGGGTCTTTCGCCAGCATTTCCGCGGCAATGCCCTTGATGTAGTCGCCGCGATAAAAGTCTTCGGGCAGGGTGAACGGGCGGCCGGTAAGCTCCAGCGCGCGCAGCCAGACGGAAAGGCCCAGCAGGCGCATCTGCCGTCCGGCGTCGTTGATGTAATATTCGGTGGTCACGTCGTACCCGGCAAAGCGCAGCACCCGCGCCAGGCAGTCGCCAAGGGCAGCGCCGCGCCCGTGGCCGATGTGCAGGGGGCCGGTGGGGTTGGCGGACACGTACTCCACCTGGGCCTTGCGGCCTGCGCCCACGTTGGTGGCGCCGTAGCGCTCGCCCGCTGCTTCCACGTGCAGCACGGTTTCGCGCCAGAAATCGGGCGAGTAGGTGACGTTCAGGAAGCCCGGCCCGGCAATGTCCACCGAGGCGATGTCCGGGTCGGAGTCGCGCAGGGCACCGGCAAGGCGCGAGGCCAGTTCGCGCGGGGCCACGCCCGCATCCTTCGAGAGCACCAGGGCGATGTTGGCGGCAAGGTCGCCGAACGATTTGTCGCGGGGGGGCTCAAGGGTGGCCTTTTCGGGCCAGGAAAGCCCCATGTCCTTCACGATGGCCTGAAGGGAGGCCAGCAACTGCTGACGTGCGCGCATGGATGTATGATGTCCTGTTTGCTTGTGGGATGTGATGTCTGCGTGGGCGGCGGCTGGTCACGGTCGACCCCGGTCGGTCACGGTCGGTCACGGTCGGCCACGGTCGACCGGGCACCGTGCGGAATACCTCCGGCCCCCGCGCGGCGCGGGAACGCCCGGCCCGCGATGGTCCGTACCGGCCCGCCAATGGCTGGCAACGCCGGGGGAGCGGGTACGGTGCCGCAGGGGCGGGGGCTTGTCCGAAGAGGGTCGTGTACCAGAAAACGGCGCGACTGCAAAGTCGTCGGGGCGCACGGTACCGGCGGGCCAGCGCGGTGGAGCGGCACCGGGACGAAAGGCGCGAGGCGCGGTGCGTCTGCCCGACGGGACCAGGACATCGCGCCACCAAAGGGCGTCGTGCACGGGAAGGGCCGGGTGCGCATGCGCACACCCGGCCCGTGAACTGTCCGCCGTGGCGGGATGACGCGGAACCGGACCGTCTAGCACACCAGCGCGTCGGCCTGTTCCATGCTGCCAGCGCCCTCGGCGGTCCAGCCGCCTTCCTCTGCGGCGGGCACGCCCGACGCGGCAAGTATGGGCCCCACCATCTTGGTCAGCACGCCCTTGGGGCCAACTTCCACCCAGCGGCGCACCCCGGCGTTCCACTGGTTGGTCACGGTGGCTATCCACTGCACGGAAGACGTCATCTGCCGGGTCATGACCTCGTGCAGCGATTCGCCGTCGGTTACGGCCTGGCCGGTCACGTTGCAGTACACGGCAAAGCGCGGGCGCAACCATGTTGCCGTGCGCATGGCCTTGGCCAGTTCCCTGGCCGCCTCGTCCATGAGCGGGCTGTGGAAGGCCCCGCTGACGGGCAGGACAAGCGCGCGGCCCTTGCGGTCCTTGACCCTGGCGGCGGCGTCGGCAATGGCGTCGCGCGTGCCGGACAGCACCAGTTGCCCTGGCGTGTTGTAGTTGGCGATGCGGATCATCTGGCCGGTGGCCTCGGCGGATTCGCGCACCACGGCGTCCACGTCGGCCTGCGAAAGCTTGAGCACGGCGGCCATGGACCCCTTGCCTTCGGGGTCGGCCTCGGCCATCAGGCGGCCACGCAGGGCCACCAGTTCCAGCGTGCTGTCCACGGAAAGCGCCCCGCAGGCGGCGGCAGCCGCGTATTCGCCCAGGCTGTGCCCGGCGGCGCAGGTCGGGGTGACGCGTCCGGCAAGGCGCAGCCACAGGGACAGGTTGACGACGGTCAGCGCGGGTTGCAGGTTGCGGGTATCGGCCATGGCCTTGTCGTCGCCGCCGTCCCAGTAGATTTCGCGCAGGGGCAGGCCGCTTGCGCGTTCGGCCTTCTTCCACAGGTCCATGGCCTCGGGCATGGCGTCGGCCACGTCGCGGCCCATGCCGGGTTCCTGCGAGCCCTGGCCGGGGAACAGGATGGCGAGGTCGGTACGGTTCATTCGGTGTCGCTCCAGACGTAGGAATGGTGCCGGGCATGTTCCGGCGGTGGATGTGCGGTATCGTGCGCGGTTGCCGTCCCCCTCAGGACGGTGCCCGGCGATGCCGGGCGTGGGCGCGTCGCCCGTTCGCTGCATAGTCAAACACGCGCGCGGACGCAAGTGGTGCTGCCGTTTTCGCCCGCGCGGCCCGATGCGGCCCGATGCGGCCCGATGCGGCCCGATGCGGCCCGATGCGGCCTGATGCGGCCCGATGCGGTCCGATGCGGCCCGATGCGGGCGGACATGGACGGCCGGGGGAACGGCCTGCCGCCTGTCGCCATCCCTTGCCGCCGTCCCCTGTCACCATCCGTTGTCGCTTGCCACCGCCCGCCGGTACGGCTACAAGGCCGCCAACTCCCGTATCCGGCGCATGTCGGCGGGTTCATCACCAGGAGACGCCATGCCCCCCGCAGATGTCCACGTATCGTTGAAAGAATTGTCCCGGCTGTGCGCCGAGGCCGGGTTCGGCCCCGACAGCGTGCCCGCAGCCGCGCAGATGGCCCTGGCGGGCTATCTGGAACTGCTGATGAAGTGGAACCGGGTCATGAACCTGGTGGGCACGCGCACCTGGCAGGCCACGTTCCGCACCCTGATCGTGGACAGCCTGCACCTGGCGCGCTTCCTTCGTGCGTTGCCCTTGCCCGAGGCGCCGGAAACGTGGGACCTTGGCGCGGGGGCGGGGCTGCCGGGCATTCCCCTGCGCGCAATGTGGCAGGCGGGCACCTACCATCTTGTTGATGCGCGCGAGAAGCGCACCCTGTTCCTGTCCAATGTGCTGGCCCGCCACCCCCTGCCGGGCACCGTGGTCTTCCGGGGCAGGGTGGAGGAGTTCATGCCCACGCGGCCCAAGGCCGATTGCGTGGTGAGCCGCGCCTTTCTGCCCTGGCCGGAGGTGCTGGAACTGGTGCACGGTCACGTGGCCCCCGGCGGCATGGTGGTGTTTCTGGCCAACGAAGGCACGCCCGCAAGCCTGCCCTCCGGATGGAGGGTGGCGGCGCGGGCGGAATACGAGGTGCAGGCGCCTCCGCCACACGGCGCGGGCGGAGCACCCCTGCGGGGGGGACAGGGCGGACGGGGGGGACAGGGCGGACAGGGCGGACAGGGCGGGCGAAACCGTGGCGCGGAGCCCTCGACCACCGTGCGCCACCTGTGGGCACTGGCCCTGGCCTGACGTTGGTCCGGCCAGCAGTTGGTCCGGACAGCCGTTGGGGCTGGCCAGCCGTTGGGGCCGGGACGCAGGGTAGCGACCCGGCGCATGCTCCCTGGCCGGTGGAGCGACGGCGTGGCGCTATTTCTCGGGGGGGGTGCCTATCAGCGCGCCCAACTGCGACTTGCGGAAGATCAGTCGGGTGGCGGCGGCGTCGGCCTTGTCCGCCACATCCATGAGGCGTTCGAGGAATTCGAGGATTTCGTGGCGTCGTTCCTCGGGCGAATATTCAAATTCGTCATCCAGGCGTTCCGACGACAGGTATTCCTCGAGTTCGTCGAGATACTTCATGTTCAGCATGGCGGCGTCTCCATGGCTGGCGGGGTGACCCGCCGGTGCGGTGTGGTGGCGGCGCGCGGCCCGGCGCATGGGCGTCACCGTGAGCGGGGTGACGCGCCCGTGCAGCGGGTCTGGCGGTTTGGTCCGGGGCGCGGCCCGCGCGCGGCGCGGTGGCCGTTGCGTGGGGGCGCGCGGATGTTCGGTTCGCGCAGTCTCTAACGCATTTCGCGGCGCAGGTGAAGCGGTTGACCGCACCGTTGCCGCACCGGCCCAAAGCCCCCGGCCCCGCTGGCGATGCGCCACCGTTTCGCGTATATCCCCCCTGCGCGGTCCACGGGCCGCAGCCCTTTTTCACGGCAGGAAGCCATGAGCGTGCACACGCCCGATACATCTCCCCTCGCCGCCTCCTACACCGGGCATCCGGAATCCGGGGGCAACGGCGAATCCTCCACCCTGCCGGATGGCGGGCAGCGCCCCCCGGCGGGGCGGTCCCCGCGAACCCCGCAAGCTGGGCTGCGCGCCGCCGCCGTGGCGCTGTGTTCGCCGGGCGGGCGCGCCGTGGTGCTGGCCCTGCTGGCCTTTGGCGTGGCCTTTGCCATGCGCATGCTGGAGTACCCGGCCTGGCAGACCCCGGAATACCAGTTGGACGGCGAATACCTGCTGGCCACGCATGACGCCTATCACTGGACGGCGGGTGCCGACGGCTTCGAGTTCGGCGCGGGGCACCCCATGTCCGAACTGGTGCGCTACGTGGCCCTGCTGACCCACTCCACGTCCGGGGCGGTGGGCTTCTGGCTGCCGCTGGTCATGGGCAGCCTGCTGGCGGTGGCGGTGTTCGCCTGGGCAGCAGCGCTGGGCGGCATGGAGGCCGGGCTGTGCGCCGGGGTGCTGGCCTCGCTGGCGCCCGGTTTTCTGGCCCGCACCCTGCTGGGCTACTGCGATACCGATCTGGTGACCCTGCTGTTCGCCCTGGTGGCCGCGCTGGGACCGGGGCTGTGGCTGGCCCCGCGCCTGCGCACCCTGCCGGAAATGGCCGTGGCCCTGTACCGGCGGCTGCGGCACGGGCGCGTGCCTGCCGCCGCCACGGTTTCCGACGCCGCTGCGGAGACGGATCTGGCGGACTGTACGTCGGGCGGCACATCGGGCAGTGCATCGGGCGATGACATCCTTGCCCCACGCTGGATGGCGGTGCTGCTGTGCAGCGGCCTGCTGGGCTGGTGGTCGCAGGAATGGCATTCCATGTTTCCGTATCTGGTGCGCTACTACGCGCTGCTGGTGCCCGGCCTGGTCGTGGTGTTCGGCAGGCGGGGCAGCCGGGCCGACCTGCTGGTGGGCGGGCTGCTGTACGCCCTGCCCGTGCTGGGCGGCTGGCCGGGCTTTGCCGGGGCGGCACTGCTGGCGGTGGGGCTGCGCGGGCCGTGGCCCTTTCTGCGGGCGCTGGCCGAGCGGCGGGTGTTGCATGTGGCGCTATGGCTGGTGGTGCTGTGGCTGGTGGCCGATGCCGAAGTGTTCCGGACCATGCTGAACTCTGCCCAAAGCTATATCAAGCGGGCGGGCGATGCCGTGGCCCAGCCCGACGGCGACGTGCTGGTCTACCCGTCGGTGGCCCAGAGCATCATCGAGGTGCAGGACCTTTCGGTGGCGGAAGTGTTGGCCTACTTCCATCCGTGGATGCCCGCGGCCCTGGCGGGGCTGGCCGGGTTCGGCATCGCGCTGGTGGCGCGCCCGGCGGCGCTGTTTCACCTGCCGCTGGCGGTGCTGGCCTTCCTGTCCATCAAGCTGGGCGGGCGCATGGTCATGTTCGGGGCGCCGGTGATGGCCCTTGGCATCTGCATGCCGGTGCACTGGCTGGCGGGCCTTGTGCTGCGCGACAACTTCTACCGCACCGCCGGGCGCCTGCTGGTTTCCGTCGTGCTGCTGGTGGTTCTGGGCGCGCCGTACCTTGAAGTCATTCCGGCCATGACCCAGGGGCCCATCATCAACAGGCGGCATGCGGCAGCGCTGAAGTTTCTGCGCACCAACACGCCGGAAGAGTCCATGATCTGGAACTGGTGGGACTGGGGCTATTCCACCCACCACTTCGCGCACCGCTCGACCATCGCCGACGGCGCGAGCCACGGCGGGCCTTCGCTGTTCGTGCCCGCCGCCGTCTACGCCTCGGACAATCCGCGCTTTGCCCGGCAGCTCATCAAGTATGCGGCCAGCAAGGGCAATATTCCCGGCAATGTCTTCGAGGGCATGAACAATCACGACGCCGACGACCTGATGCGCAGGCTGGCCGCCCGAAAGGAGCCGCTGGTCGCCACGCAGGGCAGGCAGTATCTGGTGGTCAGCTTCGACATGCTGCGTCTGGGCTTCTGGATAACCACCTATGGCCGCTGGGACTTCCAGGCCAGGGAAGGGCGCGGCTACCAGATAGCCTCCATCAGCAAGCCGCTGCAATTCAGCATGGAAAACGGCGTGGTGCTGGTGCAGAACATGGACCCGGTGTACGCGGAATCCATCGACGTGCTTGACGATACCGGCTTGCAACGCCAGATGTACTTCCGGTTCAACGGGCGGCATTTCATTTTCAACCGCACCACCGGCGACAAGCTGGTCATCGACGACGACATGTACAATACGCTGATGGTGCAGCTGCTGCTGTCGTCACCGGAAGACCCGCGTTTCACGCCGTACTTCAAGCTGGTGTTCGACAATGTGCATACGCGTGTCTATGAGGTGCTGTAAGTCGCCCGGATGCTGTTTGCGGTAATGCTTTTGGATTCCGCGAAGAGTGATTTCGTTCGCTGGCTAGGAAAACGAGTCCGGCATGAGGGAGTATGCCTCAGCCGTTAGGTGAGTGAAGCGAACCTTACGGATGAGGACCGCAACGCGCTCTTGTTGTATTCGACCGAGCCTTAGCCGTTAGGTGAGCTTGCGAACCTTACGGATGAGGACAGCAGAGCTATGGCGGGCGAAGTTTGACCACGTTGCGCTCGATGCCCGTAAAGCTCGCAAGCTCGCGTAACGGGCACGCTTCGCGCCCTTCGGGTCGGTCAGCCAGCGGGCGAAAGCACCCTTCGCCGCTAGTGATGATACGGGGAACCACGCAGGATGCAGTCCGCGCGGTACAACTGCTCCAGCAGCACCACGCGGGCCATCTCGTGGGGGAAGGTCATGGGGCCAAGGCAGACGCGCAGGGCGGCCCGTTGCAGCACGGCATCGTCCAGGCCGTAGGCGCCGCCAATGACGAAGCACGGCACCGCCGTGGCGTTTTCCGTCAGCCGGTCCAGCAGTGCGGCGAACTCGCGCGAGGTGTGGGACTTGCCGCGCTCGTCCATACAGACCACGATGTCGGCGGGGCCAAGAGCCGCCAGCAGGCGCGCGCCTTCGTCGGCGTTGCGTTTGGCGGGCGGCAGGGCAGCGTCGCCATCGCGGACCAGGGTTTCGGTCACGCGCCAGGTATGGCGCAGCCGTTCCAGGTAATGCGCGGCGGCCTGCTGCCAGAACGGCGTCTTCAGCTTGCCCACCGCCAGCAGGCGCAGTGATTTCACGAAACCTCCGGATGCGTGCGTTCCCGGGCCATGGTCTATCCCGGCGCGGGGCGGGCGGCAAGCCGTATGGCGCGGCACGGCATTCGGCCAGATTCCCGCTTTTCCTGTCACGCCTGACCCAACAACGGATTGCCAGATGCTGGATTACCAGATGCTGAACATGGACGATGCCGCCGCGCTGCTGCGCGCGGGACGGGTGGTGGTGTTTCCCACCGAGACCTTTTTCGGGGTGGGGTGCCTGGCCATCCATGCCGGAGCCGTTGACGAGGTGTACCGGGTGAAGCGTCGCGCCCACCGTCTGGCCCTGCCGATCCTCGTCGGCCATGTGGACCAGTTGCCGCAGGTGGCCGCCCCCATGGGCCCGGTGGCGGAAGACCTGGCCCGGCGGTTCTGGCCGGGGCCGCTGTCCATCCTGCTGCCTGCCGCACCCGGCGTGCCCGTGCCGCTTACCGGCGGCACCGGTCGCGTGGCCGTGCGCCTGACCCCGCACCCCGTGGCCCGCGAGTTGTGCCTGCGGGCCGGTGGGCCGTTGGTGGCCAGCAGTGCCAACATCAGCGGGCGCCCTGCCGTGACCCGTGCCGTGGACCTTGATGCGGAACTGTTGGCCGAGGTCGCCGGGGTGCTGGACCTGCCCCCCGCACCGCCCGGCGGGTTGCCCTCCACCCTGGTGGAAGTGCTGGATGGGGGCGGCGGCGGGGCCGGTAACGTTGTTGGCGGTGGTGTGCCGCGCCTGCGGGTGTTGCGGGCCGGGGCCGTTTCGGCGCAGGTCTTGTGCGATGCCGGGTATGCGCTTGCGTGAGCAGGTGGGGACAACCCTACCGGGAGTACAAAAAATTTTTGCGGGACCGTGGCATGAAAATGGCCGCAAAACCGTACGGAACGGGCGCTGCACGACGGTGGCAAAGCGTCTGGCAAAAAAGTTGAACTGATTGCGCAAACGGCTCGTGCTGGCGTTTGATCGGGTGTTTGGGAAAAGTGTTGGAAAATCGGTAAAATACGTACACGGCGGAAGGCGGGATTGCATGGGGGCAGCCGTTGCCGGGCGTTGGCACACCGCTTGCTACACCCTGATCACCTTCCTTTCTTTGCAGAGAACCGGTCCTACAGGGGTGTGGGACCGGTTTTTCTTTTGTGCCATGTCTGCCGTCGTCGTGTACGGGCAGCGGTTTCCGTGACCCGGTGACCGTGTCCGGCCTTTCGCACGCAGGCACCCGGCCCGTTGTGTCTATTCAGCAATTTTCCCTGATATTCCGAGTAATTTCCACGTCATGTCCAGCACCGCCTGCACGGTGATGGCGGTCATGCACGGGGCCGTTGCGGCGTGCCCGGCGGTGCTGGCAGCCCCTTGTTCGCCGTGGATTTTTCCGTTGCCTTGCCCCCAACCGCAGGCAAGTTCGCGCAGGGTGGCGGAACAGGGGGCGCAGGCAAGCGGGCTGGCGAGCGGGGTGGCGCCGTGCGGGCACCATGACCCGGCGGGGGCCGGGCCGAACAGGGCGAGAACCGGCACGCCGTGCAGCGCGGCAAGGTGCAGCGGCCCGGAATCGTTGCCGATCACCAGCCGTGCGTGGCGCAGCAACTGCGCCAGTTCGTCGTGGTCGGCGGGGGCGACCACGGGCACTTCGCATCCCTTCGGCATCAGGTCGGCCCGGTCAAGGCCGCGCTCCAGTTCCGCCGGGCCGAGCACGTACAACGGATTGTACCCGGCCCGCGCCAGCGCCCCGGCCACTTCTGCGAACCGTCGGGGCGGCCACTGCTTGGCCCGGTGCCCCGCGCCCGGCACCAGCACCACGGTGCGCGAATCCGCGCCCTTCCAGCCGCCGAACAGCGTTTGCCACGTGTCCTGCCAGCCCGCGTCCCAGCGGGGCGGCCAGGGCAGGGCGGCGGGACATGCCCGCGCAAGATGCTTCCGCAGTACCTCGGTGACGTGGCAGATGCGCATGGCGGGTTCGGCTGCCCGATCACCCGTGCCTGCATCCCTGTCCGACATGCCCGCTCCGGCCATCAGGCAGGGCAGGGGCACCACGCGCGGGTGGGCGGCCACCGGCGCGCGGTCGAGGCAGAACCACGCCACCGTGGCTCCGGCCAGGGCGTCCGGCCAGACGGGTGCATCGGATTTGCCGTACAGTCCGTCCAGCGCCCGGCGCATGGCCGGGGGGCAGGGGGCGTAGCCCAGTGGGGCCAGCCAGCGCATGCGTTCCATGTTGCCCGCGAACAGCAGGCGCGGGGAGGCGCTTTCCTCTCCGCCTTGCGCCGCCGCGTGCTCTGGCGCTGTACTGTCCGGCCCCGTGCCGACCGGCCCGATACCCGGCGAACCCGCACCCCGCGCCAGCGCCAGCAGGGCGGGCCAGGCACACAGGAAGTCGCCCAGCGCGCCGTTGTGCACGGCTATCAACTTGTCACTTTTCATCTCTGCGCGTACTCTGTGAAAGTGGTGTCGTATCCTCGCCGCCTACCGGGACAGCCTGTTCCGGCCTGCGGCGGCGGGAGGAGGTTCGGGGCAGCCCGCCCGCAGCTTCCTCGCATCAACCTCGTCCACAACCGGCAAGAACGGATTCGCCCGTCATGGAACATCGCGTCCCCTGCCCGCACTGCGGCGGCCCCGTGGTCATGTACCGCAACCCCGCGCCCACCGTCGATATCCTCATTCACGATCCGGGGCGGGGCATCGTGCTCATCCGGCGGCGGAACGAGCCGCCCGGCTGGGCGCTGCCCGGCGGATTCATCGACTACGGCGAATCGGCGGAGGCGGCGGCGGTGCGCGAGGCCCGCGAGGAAACCGGGCTGGACGTGGAACTGACCGGCCTTGTCGGGGTGTATTCCGACCCAGGCCGCGACCCGCGCCACCACACCCTCAGCGTGGTCTATGCCGCGCGGGTGCGCGGCGGTGGCGTTGCCGGATCTGCGACAGGGGATGCTGCTTCAACGGTGGCCGATCCCGTTGCCGCCCCCATCGCAGGTGACGACGCGGCGGACGCCCGGTTCTTTGCGCCGGACGACCTGCCGCAACCCATGGCCTTTGACCACGCGAAAATCATAGCCGACTGGCTGCGCGACCGTGGCCGCTGCCCGGAGCGCACGGGGGAAGGGGCCTGAAGCGGCCGCGCGACGGTGGGCGCAACGAGCCCCGCCGTTTTGCGGGGCGATGGTTCCGCCGGGGTCACCGCCCCGGCACGATCGGGACGCATGCGCCAGGTGGCGCGCAACGCGTCGCGCGGAAACGCCGCGCGCGCAAGGGGAGGAACGCGCGATCATGCGACGTGAGGTCGTTTTCGTCACCTCGGAAATGTATCCCTTTTCCAAAAGCGGGGGCCTTGGCGACGTGCTGGGCGCGCAGCCCCTGGCCCTGCACCGCATGGGCGTGCCCACCTCGGTGATCACGCCGTTCTACGGTCGTCTGCGCACGGCGGACTACGGCATCCACCTGACCATTTCCGACTGCCACGTGGGCTACCCGTGGGACCCCATCACCTGCGACGTCTACGAGGCCGACTACCATGGCATGAAGGTGTACTTCGTGCACCGTGGCGAATATTTCGACCGCCGCTACTACTACAACGACCACAAGGGCGATTATTTCGACAACTGCGAGCGGTTCATCTTCTTCTGCCGCGCCGTCATGGCGCTGCTGCGCCGCCTGGGCACGCCGCCCGCCGTGCTGCACGCCAACGACTGGCAGAGCGGGCTGGTGCCCGCCTATCTGCACTTCTGGCGGCAGACGGACCCGTTCTGGGCAGACACGCGCAGCGTCATGACCATCCACAACCTGGCCTTCCAGGGGCGGTTCGCCTCGCGGCTGTTCACCGGCTGCGGTCTGCCGCCGCAGGCATGGACCATGGGCGGCGTGGAATTCTGGGGCGACTTCAACCTGCTGAAGGCGGGCATCGCCTATGCCGACATGGTCACCACGGTCAGCCCCAGCTACGCCCGGGAAATCCTGGGACCCGCCTACGGCTGCGGGCTGGAGGGCATTCTGCTGGCCCGCCAGCACGCGCTGCACGGCATCCTGAACGGGGCGGATTACGGTATCTGGAATCCGGCGCAGGACAAGTTTCTGCCGTGCCGCTACGGGCCTGACGATCCGCAGGGCTTTGCGGGCAAGCAGCGCTGCAAGACGGCCCTGCTGGACGAACTGGGCCTTGCGCCGGAACTGGCCCACCGGCCGGTGCTGGGTTTCATCGGGCGGCTGCGCGGGCAGAAGGGCATAGACCTGCTGCTGGACATCGTGCCCCGGCTCATGGAGCGTAACGTGGGCGTGATCATTCTGGGCGAGGGTAACCTTGCGCACGAGGCGCGGGCGCTGGACCTGATGGAAACCTACCGGGGCAGGGTGTGCGCCATCGTGGGCTACACCGAAGACCTTGCCCACCGCATCCAGGCGGGCAGCGACATCTTTCTCATGCCCTCGCGCTACGAGCCGTGCGGCCTGACCCAGATGTACGCCCTGCGCTACGGCACCCCGCCCGTGGCCACCGCCGTGGGCGGCCTGCGCGACACCATCATCCCGTGGCCGTCGCCCGAGGCCACCGGCTTCACCTTCGGGCGTTCCGACCCGCAACTGTTCCTCGAAGCCATCCTGGACGCCGTGCACTACTGGGAACACGACACCGAAGGCTGGCGCGCCATGATGATCCGCGCCATGCGCCAGGATTTTTCGTGGGAACGGGCCGGGCGCAGCTATGTGAACCTGTACCGGCAACTGGGGTTCGACTTTTCCTGATTCCGGCCTGCCGCCGCCGCAACCCGCCCGTCTCCTTCCGAACCGGTTGACCCCAAGCCACTGGACGAACACGCCATGCAGCTTACCCACCCCGCCTTCATCGAGCCCTTCGACCTGTACATGTTCGGCAAGGGCGAACACTGGGACCTTTACCGGGTGCTCGGCGCGCATTCCATGGCGCAGGACGGCGCGGAAGGCTACCGGGTGGCCGTGTGGGCGCCGTCGGCCCGCGAGGTGCATCTGGTGGGCGATTTCAACGACTGGCGCTGGGGCGAATATCCGCTGTACCCGGTGGGCGTTTCCGGCGTGTGGGCGGCCTTTGTGCCGGGCATGCGCAAGGGGGCGCTGTACAAGTTCGGCATCCGCACGGGCGATGCGGGCGACGGGCGCATCGTCTACAAGACCGACCCCTTCGCCCTGTATGCCGAAATGCGGCCCGGCGTGGCCGCCGTGGCCTGGGACATCGACAATCACCAGTGGGCCGACGACGACTGGATGCAGCGCCGCGCAGAGGCGGGGCCGCCGCTGCGGCAGGCCGTGTCCGTCTACGAGGTGCACGCGGGCTCGTGGCAGCGCAAGACCGACGGCACGGGCGTGGGGGGGCATCCCTTCCTGTCGTGGGACGAACTGGGCGACGGGCTGATTCCGCACGTGCGCGATCTTGGCTTCACCCACATCGAACTGCTGCCCGTGGCGGAACATCCGCTGGACCAGTCGTGGGGCTACCAGACCGGGCACTATTACGCGCCCACGTCGCGCCACGGCAGGCCCGAGGACTTCAAGCGCTTCGTTGATCGCTGCCATCAGGCGGGCATAGGGGTCATCCTGGACTGGGTGCCCGCGCACTTTCCCAAGGACGACTGGAGCCTTGGCCGTTTCGACGGCACGGCCCTGTTCGAGCATCTGGACCCCCGCCGGGGCGAGCACCCGGACTGGGGCACCTTCATCTTCAACTACGGTCGGCACGAGGTGCGCAACTTCCTGCTGGCCAACGCCCTGTACTGGCTGCGCGAATTCCACATCGACGGCCTGCGCATGGACGCCGTGGCCTCCATGCTCTACCTCGACTACTCGCGCGAGGGCGGCGACTGGCTGCCCAACGAGCACGGCGGGCGAGAGAACCTGGACGCCGTGGAGTTCCTGCGCCAGTTGAACGTGGTGGTGCACGGGCAGTTCCCCGGTGCCATGACCATAGCGGAAGAATCCACGGCCTGGCCGGGGGTGTCGCGCCCGGTGTACACGGGCGGCCTTGGCTTCACCTTCAAGTGGAACATGGGCTGGATGCACGACACGCTGGACTACTTCCGGCACGAGCCGGTGCACCGCGCCTACCACCACAACGCGCTCACCTTTTCGCTGCTGTACGCCTTCACCGAGAATTTCGTGCTGCCGATCTCGCACGACGAGGTGGTGCACGGCAAGGGCGCGCTGCTTTCCAAGATGCCCGGCGATGCATGGCAGCAGCAGGCCAGCCTGCGCGCGCTGTATGCCTACATGTGGGCGCATCCGGGAAAGAAGCTGCTGTTCATGGGGTGCGAGTTCGGCCAGTGGAACGAATGGGACGAAAGCCGCGCGCTGGACTGGTGCCTGTACCAGTTCCCCGCGCATGGGGGCATTCATGCCCTGCTGCGCGACCTGAACGGGGTCCTGCGGCGCGAACCGGCCATGCATGCGCACGACCACGACTGGACGGGCTTTCGCTGGATGGACTTTTCCGACTGGGGTGGCTCGGTGATCAGCTTCGTGCGGCAGTGCCCCGATGGGGAAGGCTCCCCTCCCGTGCTGTGGGTGTTCAACTTCACCCCGGTGGTGCGCGAATACTACCGGGTGCCCGCGCCCAGGGGCGGTACCTGGCGCGAGGTGCTGAACACCGACAGCGAGTACTACGGCGGATCCAACGTGGGCAACGGCGGCGAATTGCAGGCCCGCACCGACGAGTGGAGCGGTGGGCATCACCTTGTGCTGACCCTGCCGCCGCTGGCGGGGGTGGCCCTGATGCCGGGTTAGTCCGAACGCAGCGCCGGAGGCACGACGATCCGCGCGGTATGCAGAGAAGGCCGTATCTCCCCGACATGCCCGCGCGGCATGCGCTCCCTTCCGTTCTTTCCCCCGCCTTTCCCCTTCACCTTCGGGCCGCAATTGCGTAGATTCCGCCCCGTCCTCGCTGCGTGCATGAGGCACGCCGCGCGGGCGCATTCCGGAACCGCAGAGACACACATGACCGAACCGAGAATCATCGTGCACGGCGGCGCGTGGACCATCCCCGCCGACCGGCAGAAGGCCCACATCGACGGGTGCCGCGCGGCGGTGGACGCCGTGTGGGGCGAGATGCAACGCGGCATGCCCGCGCTGGAGGCCGTGCGTCTGGCCGTCAACGTGCTGGAGGCCGACCCCACCTACGACGCAGGGCGCGGGGCCGTGCTGAACGCCGACGGCCAGATAGAACTGGACGCCGCCATCATGGACGGGGCCACCCTGAATTTCGGGGCCGTGGCGGCGGTGCGCGGCTTTCTGCACCCCGTGGACATCGCCCGCAAGGTCATGGACACCGAATTCTGCTTCCTGGTGGGTGAAGGGGCGGAGCGCTTCGCGCGCGAGGCGGGTATTGCCGCCATCGACCCCGCCGAACTGGTGGTGGAGCGGGAAGTGCGCCTGTTCAACGAACTGCGCGCCCGCGCGGGCTTTTCCACCCACGACGCCTTCCGGCCCCATTCCGGGGTGACCGGGGCTGCCGGGGAAACCACCGCAACGGATGGCGCACCGTGCCACTGCCCGGTGGGGCCGGAACCGGCCATGCCCAAGGGCACCGTGGGCGCCGTGGCGCTGGACGCGGCGGGCAACATCGCCGCCGCCACCTCCACCGGCGGCACCCCCATGAAGCGGCCCGGCCGGGTGGGCGATTCGCCCTTGTGCGGCGCGGGCACCTACGCGGACAACGAAACCGGCGGGGCTTCCGCCACTGGCTTCGGCGAAGGCATCATCCGGGTGCTGATGACCCGTTCCGCCTGCGATTTCCTGCGCGATGGCGGCGCATCCCCTGCTGACGCCGCCCGCAAGGCCATAGACCTGCTGCATCGCCGGGTGTCGGGCCACGCCGGGCTGATCATGCTGGACCGGCAGGGGCGCTACGGCGTGCACTGCAACACCGAGCACATCGCCCATGCCTATGCCCTGCCGGGCGGCGGCATCCATGCGGATGTGGAATTGCGGCGCTGACGCAGGTGCGGCTTCGGGAAACATGCATGGCGGCGGCAGGCTTCGGTTTGTTGCCGCCTTTCGCATGTGACTCCAACCTGCTCACCGCGCACGGCCCATGCACCATGCGCACGGGCATCCATAGGCATATGGACAGCCCGCGCGAATGCGCATAGCCTGTGCGGCATGCGTGCGGAACCGTTGCTGATAACCCTTGGCGATGCCAACGGCCTCGGGCCGGAACTGGCGTGCCGCCTGTTGTCCGGCCATCTGCCTTTTCATCTGGCAAACCGGGTGTTGCTGCTGCTGGGGGCGGAAGCTTCCCTGCGGGGGCATCTTTCCTTCGCGGGGGGCACCCCCTTCTGGACGCGGGTGGACGACCCGGCGCGGGCGCTGGCGGCAGACGCCGCCCCCGGCGTGTTCCTGTACGAGCCGCCGGGGCTTGCCGACATCCGCGTGCAGGTGGGGCAGGCCACCCCGGACGGCGGCAGGGCGGCGGGCGTGGCCCTTGCCACGGCCTGCGACCTGCTGTTGGCCCCTGCGTCCGCAGGCGCTCCTTTCCCGCGCCGTCCTCGTGGTCCGCGCGGACTCGTCACCCTGCCGCTGCACAAGGCCATGCTGCACGCCGCAGGCTACGACGTGCCCGGCCATACCGAATATCTTGCCCGGCGCGCGGGACTTGGCGACGACGAGGTGTGCATGCACCTTGGCGGCGACGTGCTGCGCGTCAGCCTGGTGACCACCCACCCGCCACTGCGCGACGTGCCCGGACTGGTCACCCGCCAGCGGGTGCTGCACTGCCTGCGCCTGACGGCGGCCCACGCACGGGCCATTGGTGCCGTGGGGCCTGTTGCCGTGTGCGGGCTGAACCCCCACGCCGGGGAATCGGGCCGCATCGGCGGCGAGGAAATCGAGGTCATCGCCCCGGCGGTGGCCGACGCTGTGGCCGAGGGGCTGGACGTGATCGGGCCGCTGCCCGCCGACACGCTGTTCGTCAAGGCGGCACGTGGGGCCTACGCCGCCGTGCTGGCCATGTACCACGACCAGGGGCTGGCCCCCCTGAAGATGCTGCATTTCTCCGACGCAGTGAACGTGACCCTGGGGTTGCCCTTCGTGCGCACCTCGGTGGATCACGGCACGGGCTTCGACATCGCCGGAACCGGCACGGCGGACACCGGCAGTTTCGCCGCCGCGCTGCGCCTTGCCTGCACCCTTTGCGACGGGAAGGACTGAGCCATGTACCTGGGAATCGACGTCGGCGGCACGCATACCGATGCCGTGGTCATGGATGGCCGCACCATCGCGGCCAGCGCCAAGGTGCCCACGGACCATCACGACCTGCTGGCCTCGGTGCGCGCGGCCATGCAGGGGCTGTTGCAGCCCCATGGGGGAGTGGAACCGGGGCGCATCACCCGCATGAACCTCAGCACCACGCTGTCCACCAACGCCATCGTGGAAGGCAAGACCGAGGACGTGGCGGTGGTGGTGTCCGCCGGGCCGGGCATCGACCCGGAACACTTCCGCGTGGGGCGGTTCTACTTTCCGGTAAGCGGGTCCATCGACCACCGGGGCGAGGAGATTGCCCCGCTCGACCCGGCGGAGATGGCGCGGGTGTCCACCGCCTGCTGCGAGGCGGGGGTGCGCCTGTTCGCGGCGGTGGGCAAGTTTTCCACCCGCAATCCCGCGCACGAGACGGCCATGGGCGAGGCGCTCGGCGCGCGCGGCGGCGGCAGCCCCGCAAGCTGCGGCTGCGGCGACTTCGTCTCGCTGGGGCACCGCCTGTCGGGCCAGCTGAACTTTCCGCGCCGGGTGGCCACGGCCTACTACAACTCGGCGGTGTGGCGGGTGTACAACCGCTTTGCCGACGCCATAGAGCAGTCGGCCCGCGAATTCGGCATCACCGCGCCCATCCACATATTGAAGGCCGACGGCGGCACCATGCCGCTGGCCGTGTCGCGCGAACTGCCGGTGGAATCCATCCTGTCCGGCCCGGCGGCCAGCGTCATGGGCATCATCGCCCTGTGCGACATCCGCGAAGACTGCGTGATCCTGGACATCGGCGGCACCACCACGGACATCGCCGTGTTCGCTTGCGGTTCGCCGGTCATCGAGAAGGACGGCATAGAGGTGGGCAGTTACCCCACGCTGGTGCGCGCCCTGAAAACGCGGTCCATCGGCGTGGGGGGCGATTCGCGCCTGCACGTGGCCGCAGGCGCGGTGCGCGTGGGGCCAGAACGGGCCGGGGCCAGCATGGCCATGGGCGGCACGCGGCCCACGCTCATCGACGCGCTGAACTACCGGGAGCACGCCGCCGTGGGCGATGTGGCGGCTTCGGCGCGGGGCATCCGCGAACTGGCCGGGCTGTGGGACCTGTATCCGGAACGGCTGGCCGACGACGCCATTGCCGAGGCCGTGGCGCGCATCCGCGCCGCCGTCACCGACCTGGTGGACGAGGTCAACGCCCGCCCGGTGTACACCATCATGGAACTGTTGCAGGGCAGGGCGGTGGAGCCCGCCGCCGTGTACCTGATGGGCGGCCCGGCGAAAGTCATGCAGCCGTTGCTGGCACCGGCGCTGGGCAAGCGGGTGGAGGTGCCGGACGAGTTTGCCGTGGCCAACGCCATCGGTGCGGCGCTGACCCGCACCACGGCGGAACTGGAGCTGTTCGCGGACACTGAAAAGGGCGTGCTGTTCATCCCGACCCTGGGCGTGGAACGCAAGACTGTACGGGGCTTCGACCTGGAACGGGCCAAGGCGGATGCCCGGCAGGCCCTGCTGGAACACCTCGCGAGCCTTGGCGTTACCGGCGGCGAGGCGGCGGTGGAAGTGGTGGAAGCCTCGTCGTTCAACATGGTGGGCGACTACGGCACCGTGGGCCGCAACATCCGCGTGAAGTGCCAGGTGCGCCCCGGCATCATGGGTGAGCAGGCCCGGTCAGGCCAGCAGGGGAACGGGGGCAGGAACGCCTGCGGCTGCAAGCCCTGCGCGGACGAGGCCGGAGCGTGAAGGAAAAATTCTTGAGGCGCGCGGTGGGGACGACATGCCTGCGGCGCGCCCGTGTGCTGCTGTGTGCCGGGGCGATCCTGCTGGCGTGTGCCGTGCTGCCGGACGGCGTGGGTGGTGGCGCTGGTTTTTCCGGAGGTCTCGTGGCGTCCGGGGCCATGGCGGCCACGGGTAACGCCACGGTGACCGGGCTCAAGGCTCCCGTGGTCCCAGGACCCAAAGTGACCGCCCCCAAAAGTCCGTCCGCTCCGGGCGTGCCTGCTCCTGCCAACACGGCAGCTCCCAGGGGGGCGGCGGCACGGTCCGCGTCCGCTCCGGGAAAGGGGCAGGGCACGGCAGCGGTCCACGGCGAACCCTCCCTTTCCGACATGATCGGCCAGATGCTCATGGTGGGCTTTCGCGGGGCAGAGGCGCAGGCCGTTGCCGCGCGCGCGGGCGATGTGCTGGGCCTGGGCGGCCTGATGCAGTCGGTCTTTCCCGCAGCGGCCAACGCGACGAAGGCGGGCGCTGCCAAGCCCGCTGCACCAGGCTCCTCCGCGTCCGTCACATCGGGCACATCGGGCACATCCGGCACATCGGGCACATCGGGCACCGCGGGCACATCCCCCACGTCCGGAACCTACGGCGTGAACGAGGTGCTGGACGACATCCGGGTCGGGCACGTGGGCGGGGTCATCCTGTTCGACCGCGACGTGACCACCGGCAGCCCGGAACGCAACATCATTTCCCCCAAACAGGTGCGCGGGTTGTCCGCCGCGTTGCAGGCCGCCGCCGGGGCATCCCCCGCCGGGCTGCCGCTGTTCGTGGCCGTGGACCAGGAAGGCGGGCGGGTGCAGCGCCTGAAGCCGGAACGCGGCTTCACCCAGTTCCCTCCGGCGCGGCAACTGGGGCAGGGCAGCACGGATGAAACCCGGCTGCGTGCCGTTGCCATGGGCCGCGAACTGGCCGACGTGGGGGTGAACCTGAACTTCGCGCCGGTGGTGGACGTGGACGTGAACCCGGACAGCCCGGCCATCGGCAGACTGGGGCGGTCCTACGGGCGCGACCCGCGCAAGGTGGCGGCCCACGCGGCGGCGTTCATCAACGGCATGGCCCAGACGGGCGTTGTGTCGTGCCTCAAGCATTTTCCCGGCCACGGCAGCGCCCGCACCGATTCGCACCTGGGCGTCACCGACGTGTCCGCCACCCGCAGGCCCGAGGAACTGTGGCCCTACCGCACCCTGTTGCGCCCGGCGGGCAACGCCTGGGCCGATGGCTGGGGCGGCATGGTCATGGTGGGGCACCTGTACGACAACCGGCTGGACGCGGCACATCCGGCCACGCTGTCGCGCCCGACCATCGACGGGCTGCTGCGCCGCGACATGGGCTGGCGGGGCGTGGTCATCACCGACGACCTGCAAATGGGCGCCATCACCGAGCGCTACCCGCTGGAAGACGTGGTGTTCCGTGCCGTGGACGCCGGGGCGGACATCCTGCTGTTCGGCAACAACCTGCGCTGGCAGCCGGACCTGACCGCACGGGTGCATGCGACGCTGACCGCCCTCGTGCAGTCGGGGCGCATCTCCGAAGACCGCATCCGCCAGTCGTACCAGCGCATTGCCCGGCTGAAGGGACTGCTGCGCGCGGGCGATGCCACGCTGGGCGGCAGCGGACTTGGCCTGCCCGATTTGCCGGATGTTGAGGGAGTTACCGGGGCAAAGATGCTGGACTCTGATGGCAATGTAGGCGTTATTCAGCAAAATTGATAACTAGCTGAGCGTGGCCAATTTTACTCCCCCCACCCTTTGAAAAGTTTGGGAGGATGGGGGTCCGGGGGAAGGAACCTTTTCGCGTTGCGGTCGCCATCCGTAAGGTTCGCATGCAATTGTTGCCAGTCGTTGGCACAGAGGACTCATTGCATGCTCACCTAACGGCTGCCGCAAAAGGTTCCTTCCCCCGGTATGGTCTTTTCAACATACAAGGCGTTACATGCACATCGTTCTGTATCATCCGGAAATTCCGCCCAACACGGGCAATGTGGCGCGGCTGTGCGCGGCCACGCGCACCGCGCTGCACCTCATCGAGCCGCTGGGCTTCAGCCTGGACGACCGCTACCTGAAGCGGGCCGGGCTGGACTACTGGCCGCACGTGAACCTTTCCGTGTGGCCGGACTGGCAGGCCTACCTTGACGGGCCGGGGCGCGAGCGCCGCCTGGTCATGACCAGCGCCCGCGCGGGCGCTGCCGTGCACCGCTTCGACTTCACGGCGCGCGACGCCCTTGTGTTCGGGCCGGAGACCACCGGCCTGCCCGCCGAGGTGCTGGACGCCACGCCGCACCATGTGCGCATCCCCATCTGGGGCGAGGTGCGCAGCCTGAACCTGTCCACGGCCACGGGCATCGTGCTGTACCAGGCACTGGCGCATACCGGGGCGCTGGAAGGCCGCTGATGGATGCCCTGTGGGGCGCGTGGGGGCCGTGGGGCCTGCTGACCGTGCCGCCGCTGGCCCTGTTGCTGGACCTGTGGCTGGGCGACCCGCGCGGCCTGCCGCACCCGGTGTGCGGTGTGGGCCGCATGCTGCGCCGGGCAGAGGCCATGGCCCGCCGCCATGCGGACGGCCTGCCGGAAGGGGAACGCCCCGCCGCGCTGCGCCGGGCGGGGGTGCTTGCCGTTGTGGCCGTGGCGGGTGGTGTTGCGCTTGCGGTGTGGGGGCTGGTCAGCCTTCCCGTGCTGTCCCAGTGGCTTCCCGTGCTGTCCCCGTGGCTGGGCGCGCTGATGGCCGTGTATTTCGCCTGGGCCGGGCTGGCCCTGGGCAGCCTGCTGCGCGAGGGACAGCGCACCCTGCACGCCATCGAGCACGGCACGCTGGACGAGGCCCGCGCGGCGGTATCCATGCTGGTCAGCCGCGACACGGCGCAACTGGACCGCCCGGACCTGTGCCGCGCGCTGGCGGAAACGCTGGCCGAGAATTTCAACGATGGCTTCGTGGCTCCGTTCTTCTGGCTGCTGCTGGGCGGTCCCGCCGGTTTGTGGGGCTACAAGGCGGTGAGCACCATGGATTCCATGTGGGGCTACCGCACGGACCGGTGGTGCGACCTGGGCCGGGCCTGCGCCCGGCTGGACGATGTGCTGGCGTGGCTGCCCGCGCGGTTGGCCGCCTTTTTCCTGTGGCTGTCAGCGCCGCTGGTGCTGACGGACAAAGGGAGGGGAGGGGGGAGGGGCGGGGGCACGGGCATGGGGCCGGGCGTGGGACGCGGCTGGCAGGGCTTCGGCCCCATGGCCCGCGATGCGCGCAGCATGGAATCGCCCAACGCGGGCTGGCCCATGAGCGCTGCCGCGTGGCTGCATGGCGCGCCCATGGGCGGACCTACCCCCTATTTCGGAGTGGTGAAGCACAAGCCGGTGCTGGGGCCGCGACCAGAAGTGAACGAGGGTGGTGCGAAAGGGACGGACGGTGATGGCGGCGCGGCATCCGCCCCCGCATCCCCCTCCGTCTGGGACACCGAGCGGTTGTACCGGCTGTTGCGCCACCTGCGCGTGGCCGGGCTGGTGGCGGCGGGTTGCCTGTGGGGCGGGGCGCTGCTGCTGTTGCTGCTGGCGTAACGGGCAGGGTGACGCAGGGTTGCCGGACGAACGCACATCGCCCGGAAAGAGGAAAGACAAAGGGAGGCGCTTCGCAAAGCTCCTCCCTTCCTTTTGGCGTCGCGTGCCGGGTTGCGGGCGTGTCCTGTCAGCGCAACTGGCTGTCCTTGCTGCCCTTGCGGTTGTACAGCGAAACCGCTTGGCGGTCCCGGTCGGCCTCCTGCTGGCACTGCACGCACAGACGCACACCGGGCAGGGCCTTGCGCCGGGCTTCCGGTATGGGGTCTCCGCATTCCTCGCAGAAGTTCAGCCCAGGCCCTTTGGGCAGGCTGTCGCGCGCCCGCTGCACTTCGTCGGCGATGGAATCTCGTATCTGGTCGTTGACGGCGTTGTCGCCCGCCCATCCAGTGGCCATGGTATCTCCCCGCGCGCGGCGGTTTGCCCGCGCATGGATAATCTGTAAGGCATGCGCCCGCGCTGGCAAGGGCTGGGGGCGCTGGACAGGCGAACGAGCCGCGCGGATGCGCACACGGATCGCACGGACCCGCAAGAGACGGCATGGACTGCGCACGGGTGGGCAGACCGCTTTTTACGGTGCGTCGTCGCCCACGTCATCCGCGCGGTCGGGGTCCGGGGTTACCAGCACCCGGTCGATGCGTCGGCCATCCATGTCCACGATCTCGAAGCGGTGACCGCGCCAGCGCAGGGCATCGCCCATGGCGGGCATGCGCCCCAGCCGGTGCAGCATGAATCCGGCCAGGGTCTCGTACGAGCCGGGCCGGTCATCGGGTTCCTCCGCTGCGCCCAGCCCCGCCAGCGAGCACATTTCGTCGAAGGGCATCAGTCCGTCCAGCAGCCAGCTGCCGTCCTCGCGCCGCACGGCCGCCGGGTCGGGGTCGCCGCTTTCGTCGGGCAACTCGCCCACCACGGCTTCCAGCACGTCGTTGGGGGTGACCACCCCCTGCACCTCGCCGTATTCGTCCACCACCAGGGCGAAGGGCAGCCCTTCGGAGTGGCGGAACATGTCCAGCAGGGTCAGGGCGCGGGCCGTCTCGGGGATGTACAGGGGCTGCCGGATGAAGTCGTCCACGGGAATGTCCGGGGTGGCCAGCCGCGCGGCCAGGAAGTCGCGCGCCTTCAGCACCCCGGTGGCGGCGGCGATGTCGCCCCGCGCCACGGGAAAGCAGGAATGGGACGACTGCGCGATGCGCAGCATGTTTTCCTCGTCGGGCATGTCCAGGTCCAGCCATTCCACCTGCGAACGGTGGGTCATCAGCGAGCCCGCCCGCCGGTCACCCAGCCGGAAGATGCGTTCCAGCATGTCGCGCTCGGCGTGTTCCACCACGCCCGATGCCGCCCCCTCGCCTATGAGTCCCCGGATTTCCTCTTCCGTCACGGCCCTGTCGCCGCCCTCCGGCAGGCGCAGCAGGCGCGATGCCGCGCGCGACGAGGCGCTGAGCAGACGCACCAGCGGCAGGGCCAGACGCAACAGCAGCGCCATGAACGGCGCGGTGCGGCGGGCGCAGGCCTCCGGGTTGCCGAAGGCCATGCGCTTGGGCACCAGTTCGCCAAGGATCAGGGTGAAATAGGTGATGCCAAGGATCACCAGACCGAAGCCCAGCGGGCCGCTGTAGGGGCGCAGCACGTCCACGCGGGCCAGCGCGGCGGAAAGATGCTCGGCCAGCGCGGCCCCGCCGTAGGCACCGGTCAGAATGCCCACCAGGGTGATGCCGATCTGTACGGTGGAAAACAGCCGGTCCGGCTCGCGCAGCAGGCGCAGGGCCGTGGCCGCGCCCTTCACGCCGCGTTCGGCGTCCTTGCGCAGGCGCACCTTGCGCGAGGCCACCAGCGACATTTCCGCCAGCGAAAAGAACCCGTTGATCAGGATGAGCAGGAGGATGACGCCTGCCTCGAAGTAGATGGAGCCGGATGTGCCTGTGTCGTCCATGGGGGGTACTGCGGGCGCGGGGTACGGGGTGTTGCCCCGGACTGTGGGCGCGCGGATCTTGGCCGCCGTATGGGCCGGTGAACGGAATGCGCGGCATTAGTCCGGTCTTCATGGCCGGGCCGCGTTCGTGTCATTCCGTGATGTTAGGGCGCGCATGGCCCACAGGCAAGGGCACAGGGGAAAATTCGTGGAAACGCCACGCAAGGTGGCCGTGCGGAGGGGCGGCGGTGAATCTTATGCGACCTCGCCCGCGGCCTTGCCGCTGGCCCATGCCCAGTGCAGGTTGTACCCGCCAAGCTGCCCGGTGACGTCCAGCACCTCTCCGGTAAGGAACAGGCCGGGGCGCAGCGCGCTTTCCATGCTGCGCGAGGAAATCTGGTCAACGCGCACGCCGCCCGTGGCGGCTTCCGCCTTGCGCATGCCCTCCGTGCCCGTGGGCACGGCGGCGTGAGCGTGCACGGCCCCGTGCAGGGCGGCACGGGCGGACCTGGACAGTTCGGCGATCTTGCGCCCCGCCAGATCGGGCGGAACCAGCCGTTCCGCCAGCCGGTCGGGAAACAGGCGGCCCAGCAGGGTGCGCACCAGCAGCTTGCCGTGTTCCGGGGCGCGCAGCAGGTCGTCCAGGTTTGCGCCGGGCAGGAAGTCTATCTCCACCGGCTCGCCGGGCTGCCAGTAGCAGGATGCCTGCAAGGCCGCCGGGCCGCTGATGCCCCGGTGGGTGAACAGCAGGGGCAGCGTGAACGATGTCCCCCCCGTGGTCACGCGGGCGGGCAGGGCTATGCCCGCAAGGCCGTGCAGGGGCCATTGCGGGTCCATGACCAGCGGCACCAGCACCGGGCGCGACGGTGCCACGGCGTGCCCGAATTGCCGGGCGATGCGGTGGCCGATGTCGGTGGCCCCGATCTGCGGCCAGGCCGCGCTGCCCGTGGCCACCACCAGCGCTGCGGCGCGCAGCCGGATGGTCTTGGGGGATGCACCCTCCGTGCCCGCGTGCGTCCCGCTGTTCGCGCTGGCGTACGCACCGCCATCGGCATCACCACCGGCAGCCTGCGCGGGGGCCACGGTGACCACGAAGGCCTCGCCGTCGTGCTCCACCCCTTCCACCCGCTGCCCCAGCAGAAAGCGGCAGTCCGCCGCGCGGCAGCGTGCCTCCAGCAGGTCGGCCACGTCGTCGGCGGAGCGCAGGCAGAACAGCTGCCCGTGCTCACGCTCTTCCCAGGCGATGGCGTGCTCGGAGAGCAGGCTGACCATGTCCCACGGGGTGAACCGGGCCAGGGCGGACTTTGGGAAGTGGGGGTTGCCGCCCACGTAGTGGCGGGCGTGCATCTCCAGATTGGTGAAGTTGCACTTGCCGCCTCCGGCAATGCGCACCTTGCGGCCGGTGGCGCGGGCGTGGTCCACCAGCGTCACGCGGCGGCCCCGCGCGGCGGCGGTCATGGCGCAGAACAGGCCGGAGGCTCCGGCCCCCAGAATCAGCACATCGGTATCGGTGCGGGTCACGTGGTGTGGTGTGCCGGGATGCGCCCGGCGCTGCCAAAAGGTTGGAGAATGGCGCGGAATGCGCCCGTGGCGGCACTCCTACCCGAGGCCGCGCCGCTTGTCACCCTGCGCGGTGGCGGGGCGGGGAGTGGGGCATATCCCTCACAGTCCCGCCAGGTCCGTCAGGTCCGCCAGATTTGGCAGACCTGCCAGACCTGCCAGATCTGGCAGGCCCGCCGGGTGCGCAACCGCCCATCGACAGCCGGGGGGCCGGTACCGTATGGTCGCGCTCCGCGTTCTCGCGTGTTCGGCCACTGCGAGAGCCAGCCAGCATTTCCGGGCCATTCCCCCGATAATACTCCCCATCGCAAGCCCTCAAGGACCGCCGCCCATGCCCGTCTCCTTCGCCTCCAGCTATCGCGCGCCGTTCTTTTTGCGCAACGGGCACGCGCAGACCATCTTTCCCGTGCTGTTCCGCCCCCGCCCGGAGGTGGAGCAGCGCCGCGAACGACTGAACCTGCCCGACGATTTCATCGACCTCGACCTGACCCCCGCCGATCCCTTTGCCCCGTTCCGGGGGGTGGTCGTCGTGTCCCACGGGCTGGAAGGCAATTCGCGCCGCCGCTACGTGCAGGGCATGGCCAGCGCCCTTGCCGCCACCGGCTGGGACGTGGTGGCCCGCAACTTCCGGGGCTGCGGCGGCGAAACCAACCGCCAGCCGCACATGTACCACAGCGGTGAGACGGAAGACCTGCACGCCACCGTGCAATTCTGCCTGGCCCGGGGCTACCGGCGCATCGCGCTGGTGGGCTTCAGCATGGGGGGCAACCAGACCCTGAAGTACCTGGGCGAGAACCCGGACCGGGTGCCCCCGGAGGTGGTGGGCGCGGCGGTCTTTTCCGTGCCGTGCGATCTGGTGGGGGCGGCGGCGGTGCTGGACCGGCCTGCCAACCGCATCTATATGGAATATTTCCTGCGGTCGCTGCGGGTGAAGATGCGCGAAAAGGCGGCCCTGTTCCCCGGCCAGTTCGACCTGACCGGGCTGGACGCCATGCGCACCTTTGCCGAGTTCGACGAGCGGTTCACCGCGCCGCTGCATGGCTTTGCCTCGGCCATGGACTACTGGACGCGCAGCGGCTGCCTGCCGGTGCTGCACGCCATCCGGGTGCCCACCCTGCTGGTCAACGCCTGCGACGACCCCTTCCTGTCGCAGGGCTGCTTCCCCGAGGCGGAGGCGGCGCGCAACCCGGCGCTGCACCTGGAAATGCCGCGCGACGGCGGCCACGTGGGCTTCGTGACCCTGAATGGCGGCAACCGTTACTGGTCCGAAGCGCGGGCGGCGGACTTTCTGGCGGGGCTGGGCGCGGAGCAGACCGGGCACTGATCCGGTCAGGCTGGGGTACGGCCAGGCCGCACCTTGTTCCGAACCATGGCGTACCATGGCGAACCGTGGCGACTGGGGCAGGCCGGGGCAGGCCGGGGCAGGCCGGGTGCCGCCGAACATCTTCGCCCTTTGGTCCGCCTTTCCCCGAAAACGACGCGACGACGGGACGATGCCTGCGCATCGCTCCGTCGTCGTTGCGTTCCGGGCGGAAGCGGAAAAGTCGATGGGGGGACGCCGACGCAGGACAGCCCGCCAGTTCGCCCGCGAACCGCCAGTCGATCCGCTAATTGAGCCGCTTGTTGTGCTCGGGCATGACCGCCAGCAGGGTGTCCTTGTCCAGCGCCTCGGAGCGGGCCAGCAGGCTCTGGCCGCGCAGGGCGGAAGCTCCGATGCGCCGCATCACCGACTGGTAGGCGGGGTGGGCCCGGTTGGGCAGGGTGTCCAGAAAGCCGTGCCGGTTCAGCAGGGTCAGCAGGCTGCGCACGGATTCGGCCATTTCGGCCATCTCGGCGCACAGGTCAGCGCGCAGGTCCATGTCCAGCGCGGGCTTGGTGCCGTCGGTACGGGTGGCCTCGCCAAGGCGGCGGAGCATGTCGCGGTCTTCGGTGGTCAGGTTTTCGGCGGCCTGGCGCATGATGTTCTGTTTCACGAGTGTGCCTCCTTGGGCTTGCCGTCGTGAAAGCAGAAAGTGTGCCGTTCTTGTAACATGGCATAATTGCACGGCTTCCCCGCGATGCGCCGGAAATCGGACGCGCCGCGCATGCCTGCGTGGCCGAAAGGCTGACGGTCTGGCCGGTGTCCGCCATCCGATGGTCCGACCCGTCGGCGCACCGCCAGGGACCGGTGCGCCTTCGCCTCGCCGCCCGTCCTGCCCTCCGGCATGGCCGTCCGCGCGCGCTGCCGTGTCACCAACGCAAAGGCGGCCGGAACCCTTTCGGATTCCGGCCGCCGTGCGTTTTCGATGCGGCGTGCCTTTCGGCTGCCAGCGTTCGTCTTGCCGCCGTTCTTCGCTACTTGGACTTCTTCTTGGCGGCTTCCATCTGGTAGCGCTTCTGGGCGGTGAGCACCGACTTGCGCAGGCGGATGGACAGGGGGGTGACTTCCACCATTTCGTCCTCGCGCACGAAGTGCAGGGCGCGCTCCAGGGTCATGGGCCGCACGGGGGTAAGGATGACGTTCTCGTCCTTGCCCGAGGCGCGCATGTTGGTGAGCTTCTTTTCCTTGGTGGGGTTCACGTCGATGTCGTTTTCGCGGTTGTGTTCACCGCAGATCAGCCCTTCGTACACCGGGTCGCCGGGCACGCAGAACATTTCGCCGCGCGGCTCCAGGTTGAACAGGGCGTACGCCACGGCATTGCCCGAACGGTCAGACACCAGCGAACCGGTGAACCGGGTGGGGAAGTCGCCGCGATACGGCTCGTACCCTTCCAGGTACGAGTTCATGATGCCGGTGCCCTTGGTGTCGGTAAGGAATTCGTCGCGGTAGCCGATGAGCCCGCGCGAGGGCACGGAAAACTCCAGCCGCACGCGGCCTGTGCCGTTGTTGGCGCAGTTGGTCATGCGGCCCTTGCGGATGGACAGCTTTTCGGTGACCACGCCCATGAACGTTTCGTCGCAGTCCACGTACAGGTGCTCGATGGGTTCCAGCCGTTCGCCGTTCTGCTCGCGCATGATGACTTCCGGTCGGCCCACGCACAGTTCGAAGCCTTCGCGGCGCATGGTTTCGATGAGAATGGCCATCTGGAATTCGCCACGGCCCTTCACGATGAAGCTGTCGCGCTCTTCCGAGTCCTCGACGCGGATGGCCACGTTGGACAGGACTTCGCGCATCAGGCGTTCGCGGATCTTGCTCGACTGCACCAGCTTGCCTTCGCGCCCGGCCAGCGGAGAGGTATTGATGGTGAAGCGCATGGCCACGGTGGGTTCGTCCACGCGGATGCGGGGCAGGGCGCGGGGGGCTTCTCGGGTGCAGATGGTGTCGCCGATCTTCACGTCCTCGATGCCCGCCACCACCACGATGTCGCCGGGGTCGGCCTCGTCGGCATCGCGCAGTTGCAGCCCTTCGTAGACTTGCAGGCGGGTGACGCGCAGGGGGTTTTCCTTGCCGGCCTCGTCAATGCAGACAAGGCTGTCCTTGGCCTTGACCGAGCCGTGGAACACGCGGCCCACGGCCATGCGGCCCAGGTAATCGGAGTAGGCAAGGTCGGCCACCAGCATCTGGAAGGGTTCCGCCGGATCGTACATCGGTCCGGGCATTTCCTTGACGATGGTTTCGAACAGCGGGCCAAGGTCCACCTGTTCGTCCTCAAGGCCGTGCATGGCCACGCCCTCGCGGCCGATGGCGTACAGCACGGGAAATTCCAGTTGCTGTTCGTTGGCGTCAAGGTCGATGAACAGGTCGTAGATTTCGTTCAGCACTTCCTGCGGGCGGGCGTCCTTGCGGTCGATCTTGTTGACCACGACGATCACCTTCAGGCCTGCTTCCAGCGTCTTGCGCAGCACGAAGCGGGTCTGGGGCAGCGGCCCTTCCGAGGCGTCCACCAGCAGGATGGCGCCGCTGGCCATGGACAGGGCGCGCTCCACCTCGCCGCCGAAGTCGGCGTGGCCGGGAGTGTCGATGATGTTGATTTTTACGCCCTGCCACGACACGGCGCAGTTCTTGGCGGCGATGGTGATGCCGCGCTCGCGTTCCAGGTCCATGCGGTCCATGACGCGGTCGTCCATCTGCTGGTCGGCGCGGAAAACGCCGCTCTGACGGAACATGGCGTCCACGAGGGTGGTCTTGCCGTGGTCAACGTGGGCGATGATGGCGACGTTGCGCAACCTGTCGTTGTGCACTGCGGTGCTCAAGGGAAATTCTCCTGGCGGGATGGGCTTCGGCCACGGGCGGGGCAGGGCCTCTGGCCCGGCGCGGCTGGTGGCTTGTGGGGGAAGACGCGTTCCCGCATGCGGCGGGGAGGCGGGGCGGGGCAACAACGCGACAACCGTGAGGCGGCCCGGCGAGGGGCCGTGCGATGCCGGTTGCGGCGTGTCGCGGACGGCATCCATACACCTACGCGGGCCGAGTGGCAAGCGTGTGTCGGCGGGTCGGAATGATAAAGGAAATGTCGCTGATGGGTCAGATAGTTGTGCTGGGCCGGGTATGGGGGATGTGTAGGCTTGCTTGTGGCGGCAACGAACCGTGCGGCAGGGGTTGTTTCGTTGTTGCAGAACAACCCGTGCGGACTGCGCCCGCCGCCGGAGATCGCCGCCGGAGGGCTTGTGACGGCGGAAGCTCCGGCGCAGCGGGTGCACCGCAAACTGACCGGCGGTAAAAGCACGCCCCGGACATTTGCCGGGGCGACGAGAGCCATGCGCGCATGCGCATTCCGCCGGGCAGATCGCCCGAGGCGCGCCAGCGCCGCAGGGAAGCTGCGCGGCGTAGGAATGCGGCGCATGAAAACGTGGGGGGACCAGGGGGGCGGAGCCCACCGGAGCGCGGGGGTGCAGGGGGCTCTCGCTCAAGAGCCCCCTGCCCACGCCGGAGGCGGCCCAAACTACTGGTTGGCAACCCTCATGATACTATGTGAGGCCTCTGGGTTAGCAGAAGCGGAACGCATTTTCCTCCCCCCCTACACCCTCTCCACCACCGCCGCCACCAGCCGGGTCAGCCTGTCGCCAGCCTCGCCCGCCACGCGGATCACTTCCTCCAGCGGGGCTTCCTTCATGCAGTCGGGCAGGTTCTTGTTGGTCAGGCACGAAATGCCCAGCACCCGCAGGTCCATGTGCCGCGCCGCGATTACTTCCAGCACCGTGGACATGCCCACGGCGTCGGCGCCCAGTTGGCGGTACATGCGGGTTTCCGCCGGGGTTTCCATCTGCGGGCCGGGCACGCCCACGTACACGCCGCGCTCCAGCCGCACGCCAAGGTGCGCCGCCTCTTGCAGGGCGATGCGGCCCAGCGCCACGTCGTAGGGGGCGCTCATGTCGGGAAAGCGCGGTCCCCAGGCGTCGTGGTTGGGGCCGGTCAGGGGAGTGCGCCCGGTGAAGTTGATGTGGTCGGTGATCAGCATCAGGTCGCCCGCGTCCCAGCGCGGGTTCAGCGCGCCAGCCGCGTTGGTGATGACCAGCACCTCCACGCCCAGCGTGGCCATGACCCGCACGCCCATGCACACGTCTTCGGGCGCGTAGCCTTCGTACAGGTGGCAGCGCCCCTGTTGCAGCACCACGTCCACCGTGCCGATGCGCCCGAACAGAAACCGCCCCTCGTGCGAGGCTACGGTGGACTGCGGAAAGCCCGGCACCTGCGAGTAGGGCAGGGGGCGGGGATTGATCAGTGCGTCGGCCAGGCCGCCAAGACCGGTGCCGCAGACCACGCCCACGCGGGGCCGGGGGGCGTGTCCGGCCTGTTCGGACATCCCGGACAGGCCGGAAGTGATAACGGATGCCGCATTCTGGACATTTTCCGGGTTTTGCATAAGATCACCGACATTATTGATTGTGCGTGAACGGTGGGGGGCCACCAGACCGGTTGGTCCGGTCCGCACTGCCCGCGCCCATAAGGGGGAACTTGGGGGCGCAGCACCGCGAACAGGCAGGATATTAGGCCGAACCTATGGATATAGCAACTTTTTTCGGCGTGCTCACGGGCTTCGGCCTAGTCATCAGCGCCATTCTCATGGGGCCAGAGCCGGGGAAATTCTTTGACATCCCCAGCGTGATGATCGTGTTCGGGGGTACTGCGGCGTCCATTCTGGTTACCTTTCCCCTTGAAGAGGTGATGCAGGCGGTGCGGGGCGGCTGCAAGGCCTTCGGTTCCAAGCGGGTGCAGGCCCAGGACGTGGTGAACACCATGGTCCGCATCGCCGAGATCAGCCGCCGCGAAGGGCTCATCGCCCTCGAGAACGTGCAGACCGAAAACGCCCTGATCAAGAAGGCCTGCCAGCTCATCGCCGACAATGCCGACCCCGGCCTGATCCGGGGTACCGTGGCCATCGAAATCGCCTCCATGAAGCGGCGGCACAACGTGTCCATCGGCGTGTTCAACCGGTTGGCGGGGTATTCCCCGGCCTACGGCATGATCGGCACGCTCATCGGCCTCGTGCAGATGCTGGCCACCCTCAACGATCCCTCTTCCATTGGTCCGGCCATGGCCGTGGCCATCATCACCACCTTCTACGGGGCGCTTCTGTCCAACCTGCTGTTCCTGCCCATCGCAGGCAAGCTGAAGGCGCGCAGCATGCAGGAGGAATTGCACCTGCTGGTCATCTTCGAGGGGGCGAAATGCATCCTCGAAAACAACAACCCCAGGCTGGTGTACGAGAAGCTTTCCTCGTTCCTGCCTCCCAAGGAGCGCAAGGATGGCAGATGACGACGATCTGGACATGGAATCCGAAGCCGACGAGCCGCCTCAGGAATGGCTGGCCACCCTTGCCGACGTTTCCATGCTGTTGCTGTGCTTCTTCATTTTGCTCTTTGCCCTGTCCACCATCGACAAGACCAAGGTGACCGAAACGTTCGACGCCGTGCGCACGGTGTTTGGCGGCAAGGACAAGGAACTGTCCACATCCGCCGTGCGCAGCGACGAATCGAGCGCCCTGCTGGAATCGGTGCGGCTGCAACGCCAGATCATCGAAGCCCAGCGCAACACCTATTCGGAAATGCGCACCTACTTCAACAAGACGGGGGTAGAGGGCGTCATCGGGTCCGTATTCGACGAAGGCGTCATAACCCTGCGTATTCCCGCGGAAGTCATGTTTGCCCCCGGCGAGACGGATTTGAGCCCCCAGGCCGAGCGGTACCTGAAGCCCCTGGCCGACCTGTTCGTGCGCAAGAAGGATCAGTCCATTAATATCCGGGGGTTTACGGACGACTCGCAACCAGGCTCAACGTCAAGATTCCGGGATAATTGGGAACTTTCTTCGTTGCGCGCGGTGAGCGTATTACGCTATTTCCTGAAAGCGGGCATCGACTCCAAGCGGTTGACAGCCACCGGGCTTGGTGAGTTAGACCCCCTCTTCCCGAACACCACGGAAGAAAACCGGGCGCGCAACCGGCGTGTGGAATTCATGCTGGAACGCCGGGTGACCAAGTGACGCCGAGTCACCAAGTGACACCGAGTCACCAAGTGACACCGAGTCTCCAAATGACGCGGGGGGGCCTGCACACAACCGGGGGGTGTCGGGGATGGCGATGACGACGACACACGACGAATTCGACGATTTCGATTTCACGCTGCCCTCGGATGTCGAGGGCGAACGCCGGGCCTACCGCACGTCGGTGCCCGGTCTTGCAGCCAGCGTGGCGGGGAAGGACGGCACATTCCCCGTGGAAAACGTGAGCGCGGTGGGCATTGCCATGCAGGCCCCCGGCCACGCCTTTGCGGAAGGGGAGGACCTTCGGGTCGACCTGCTGATCCAGGGCAGGCCCTACATCACCGCGCTGCCCGCCAAGGTGGTGCGGCTGGGTGAGGGGGGCCTCGTCGGGTGCGAATTCGCCTCGCCGGACTTCTGGCAGGAAGCGCGCCTGGACAAGCTGGTGCTTGAGGTTCAGAAGCGGATGATCGCCCAGCGCAAGGCGGAATCCGAAAAACGTGATGCGCAGGCCGCAGGGCAGCACCGCGACGGCGGGGCTGCTTCCGATGCGTCTTCCGACGCGCCCGCAGGCGCGGGCGGTTCCACCACGTTCACGGTGGACAGCGTCGCCGGGACGGAACTGGACGTCTGACGGCCACGCGCGGGCATGAGGGTGCCCGTGTGGTGGCCGACGATGGTCCGGCGTCGCGGTGGCGTCGTGCGGCCTATGAAAATGTAACAACCATATCGAGGGACATTGGTGCAGACGAAAGACCATAAGGTGCTGGTGGCGAACAGAGGGGAAATCGCCATTCGCATCGTTCAGGCCTGCCGCAAGCTGGGCCTGGCTTTCACGTGCGTGTACACGGCGGAGGACGCCGCGTCGGGCCATGTGCGCATTGCCCGAGAACTGGGTGGCGACAAGAGCCTCTGCCGCGTCTCCTCCTATCATGATGCCAACGAGCTCATGGCCGTTGCCGACGATGCGGGCGCCACCGCCGTGCATCCGGGCTACGGCTTTTTCGCCGAAGACTACCGCTTTGCCCGTCGCGTTTCCCAGCGCGATCGCAAGCTCATCTTCATCGGCCCTTCGTGGCGGGTAATCCGCGAACTGGGCGACAAGATCAATACCAAGCGCCTCGCGCGCAGCCTGGGCGTGCCCACCGTGCCCGGTTCCGACCGGCCCATCTACGACGAGATGGAAGCGGAAAAGGTGGCCCAGAGCCTGTTCGAATTCCAGGAACAGCAGGGCATCCGCAAGCCGCTGGTGCTGGTCAAGGCATCGGCGGGCGGCGGCGGCATGGGCATCGAAGAGGTGTACGACATCGACCTCTTCCGCTCCGTGTACCGGCGCATCCGCAACTACGCCCTGCGCCAGTTCAAGGACGAGGGCGTGCTCATCGAGCAGCGCATCCGCGACTTCAACCACCTGGAAGTGCAGGTGGTGTCCGACCGCAGCGGGCGCAACCCCGTGCATTTCGGCACCCGCAACTGCTCCATCCAGTCCACCGGCCTTCAGAAGCGCATCGAGATCGCCCCCGGTTTCGATCCTTCGTCCATCGAATACGGTTTCGACGCCGCCCAGGTGCTGCGCGACATCACCCAGCACTCGCTGGCCATGGCCCGCAAGGTGGGCTACGACAACGTGGGTACCTGGGAATGGATCGTCACCCGCGACGGTCGCCCCTTCCTGATGGAAGTGAACACCCGCATCCAGGTGGAAAACGGCGTGTCGGCCACCATCGCCCGCGTGCGCGGGCAGAAGGGCGTGGACCTGATCGCCGAGCAGATCCGCATCGGCCTTGGCGAGCCGCTGGGCTACGGGCAGGAGGACATCACCTTCGACGGCGTGGGCATCGAATACCGCCTCATCGCCGAAGACCCGGACAACCGCTTCACCCCGTGGGTGGGCCGCGTGGACGGCTTCGGCTGGCCCGAACGCCCCTGGCTGGCCATGCACACCCACGTGCCCAGCGACGACCCCTACGACATTCCCACCGAGTTCGACCCCAACCTGGCGCTGGCCATCATCTGGGGCAAGGACCTTGCGGAAGCAAGGGAACGCGGCGTCGAATTCCTCGACACGCTGGTGCTGGAAGGCGCCAACAACGCGGGCGAGCCGCTGCGTTCCAACGTCCGGTTCCTGCGGGACAACACCGGGCGCATCCTCAAGTTCTAGGGGCAGTTTCCGGATGGTCCTTTCGTCCGTTGGCATCGTGGCCGACGAGCGAAAGTCCTGCCTCGGAAGCAGCCCCCGGCCATCGCCGTCCGCCATCCCCTACCGGCGGACACGCGGCAGCCTTCGTCCGCCACGGCACCGGCGCGCGAATACCCGCCGCCAAGCATGCTACCCGAACCCGCCGGAACTGCGGGGAAGCGACATATGGATACCGAAAAGAGAACGCAGCACCTCGCCGAACGTCTGGGCTACATCCGCGACGTGTTCGGCGGAAAGCACAACGAGAACATCGCGCTCCTCGAGTCCAAGTTGCAGGAATTCAACCTGCGCCTGTCCGAGGGCTCCATCAGCGACGAAAACGCCGCGCTGACAACCCTTGAAGACCTGTTCGACTTCGTGGAGCGCAAGCTGGAAGCCGAACTGACGCCCATGGACAAGGTGCGCATCGTGCGGCACCCGCAGCGCATCTGCCTGCGCGACATCCTGGAAAACGTCTACGACAACTACACCGAAATCGGCGGCAAGGACGAACACTCCATTGACCCGTCCATGCTCATCGCCCGCGCCTACATTACCCGGCGCAACGGCAAGAAGACCATCAACCAGCCGGTTCTGGTCATCGGGCAGGAAAAGGGCCACGGAGAGGAATTCCGCAACGGCGGTTCGGTGAAGCCGTGGGGCAACGCCAAGGCCCTTCAGTACATGAAGGTTGCCGAAACCGAAGGCATCCCCATCCACACCTACGTCTTCACGCCCGGCTCGTACCCTGTCGAGGACTACCCCGGCGCGGCCCAGCAGATTGCCCGCAACCTGTACGAAATGGCGGGGCTGCGCGTGCCGGTCATTGCCGTGTTCTCGGAAGGCGGCTCTGGCGGGGCCGAGGCCATCGGGCTTTCCGACCGCCGCCTGATGCTCTCGCACGGGTATTATTCGGTCATTTCGCCCGAAGGGGCGGCGGCCATCGAAGGCCGCCTGCGCCATGGGCAGCGCGCCACGCCCGAACTGATCGAAAAATGCGCCCAGCAACTGCGCATCACGGCGGAAGACAACCTGCGCATGGGCTATATCGACCACGTGGTGACGGAACCGCCGCTGGGCGCGCGCCCGTACCACTACGACTTCTTCCGGGGCCTGCGGCAGGAAATCATCCGCGCCACGGACGAGGTGATCCTGAACGTGAAGGGCTTTGCCCCGTTCCGGGCCATGGTGCTGCGCCGCCGTCGCGGCAAGGCCGAAACCATGGACCTCGACAACATGTACGTGCGCTGGAGCCTGTCGTCGTCCGCCAAGGACCGGCTGGTGGCCCGCCGCCATCGCAAGTTCAACCGCCTTGCCCGCAATGCCGCGCGCGACCGGCGCCCCGTGCTGCGCAAGCTGTCCAACATGGGCTGGGACGCCTGGTGGGACATCTACTCGTACTTCAAGTACGACCTGCTGCGTAAGCACCAGCAGAAGATCGCCTACCTCATGGAAGAGGTGGAGGCCGAAGCACAGGTGCTCGTGGAAAAGGTGGCCGCCCCGTGGCGCAAGATCACCTGCGCGCTGCCCGGCGGCGCGTGCCAGAGCAGCGAGCAGACCGAACGCGAACTGACCACCCTGTCCGACTGGGACGAAGAGGGGCAGCGCAACGGCAACTGGAGCTATGTCAGCCCCCGCGCCAAGGAAGACCGCGCCATCACCTGCCCCAACGCGGGCAGCCACGGCTGCCTCGACCTGTGGGCCCCCGACCTGTTCGGCGAATTCGCCGGGGTGTGCACCTACTGCGGGCACCACTTTCCCATGGAATACCAGTGGTACCTGCACAACGTGTTCGATGAAGGCTCCATCTTCGAGTTCAACACGGAAATCGAGGCGGGCAACCCCCTCGGGTTCGAAGGGTTCGACGTCAAGCTGGAGCAGGCCAAGAAGCAGACCGGCCTGAAGAGCGGCTGCGTCACCTTCGAGGCGCGCATCGACAACGTGAAGCTGGTGGTTGCCATGCTGGTGGCCCCGTTCCGGGGCGGCTCCGTGGGTGCGGCAGAGGGCGAAAAGTTCGTCCAGGCCGCCGAGCGCGCCAAGAAGAAGCGCTATCCCTTCCTGGCCTACGTGCACGGCACCGCCGGCATCCGCATTCAGGAAGGCACCAACGGCGTCATCCAGATGCCCCGCTGCACCATGGCCGTGCGCCGTTACATAGAGGCCGGGGGCCTGTACCTTGTGCTGTACGACACCAACTCGTACGCCGGGCCGCTGGCCAGCTTCCTGGGCTGCTCGCCCTACCAGTTCTCCATCCGTTCGGCCAACATCGGCTTCGCCGGGCCGGGCGTCATCAAGGAGACCACGGGCGTGGACATTCCGCCGGACTACCACAGGGCCTACCGCGCCCTGTCGCGCGGGCACATCCAGGGCATCTGGGACCGCCGCGACGCGCGCATGAACCTGAAGCAGGCCCTTCTGACCATGGGCGGCCGCAACCTCTACTACCGGTAGGGGAAGGCCCCAACGCAGGATAGGTGACATCCGTGTTCGACATCACGCAATTGCTGGATGAAATAAAGGCGTCTCCATACGAGGAGATCGTCGTCGCCGCGCCGCATACCGGCGTGGTCACGTTCGCCGACGTGCGCGAAGGCACCCGGGTCATCGGGCCTTCCGGCACGTGGAAGGAAAAGAAGGGCACGCTGCTCGCCACCATAGAGCGCGAGCGCAACCCAAAGCCCATCCACGCCGTGGAAAAGGGCGAGGTCAAGGAAGTGCTGCGCCACCTGGAAGGCACCTTCGTCGAGGCGGGCACCCCCCTCGTGCGGTTGCGCCACTTCCTGTCCAAGGACGAGGTGCTGGCCATCATCCTCAAGAAGGCCCTGCACCTCTTTGTCGCGCCGGAGCGCGCCAAGTACTACTTCGCGCCCGACGTGGACAAGAAGGTCAAGGCTTCCGGCGCCAGTTCCGTCTCGCTGCACGAGGGCATGGACCTGTTCATCATGTCGCGCATGAAGCGCGAGGCCTCGCTGGCCTATTCCGGCCCCAGCGGCGTCATCTACGCCGTGTACTTCCAGCACAACGAAAACGTGGATGCGGGCCAGCCCCTCATCGGCGTGTGCCCGCCGGACCAGCTCTCGCTCATCGAGGACGTGGTGGCTCGCGTGCAGACCGAGTGGGAAGAGCGGGAGTAAGCCATGGGCAAGGTGTTGCAGGTGCGCGTGTGGGCTTCTACCTACCGCGACGAGGATGTGGAAAAGGCCTGGCCGCTGCTTGTGGCCCTTGTCTGGCCCGAACCTTTCATCCGGCCCGTGGCCGGACAGGTGCTGGGCCCCGCAGACCGGCGCGGCGTGCTGGAACTGGTGCAGGCCCTTGACGACGGGCTGCGCTTTGCCGGGTGGGATGCCCCCGTGCGCGACGCCCTGGCCGACCGCGTGCCCGCCATCGTGGCCCTGCGCGACAAGCTGGACGCCGCCCTTGCCGAATGGGACGCCCGCACCGCCAACCGCATCACCGACGAACTGGAAGAAGCCCTGGACCAGGCCGAAAAGGCGCTGGTGAAGGCGAAGTAGAGATAAAGCCGATTCCTTTTTAAGAGGGAAAGGCAGGAAAGATAACGGGGGGAAGGGGAGGACACTTTGAAAAGTGTCCTCCCCTT